>CAYVEW010000004.1:64358-65566 GCA_964450375.1 uncultured Bacteroidales bacterium | reverse complement strand
ATCGATTTAAAATAGCTTTCGTTTAAATCTTTATATTCTTTATGGCTTACAGCAGCAATTACCACATCGTAATCCTTACCCACTTCGCCTTTTAAATCAAACTGATATTCTTCTTTCACTTCTTTCGGATCGGCATATGGATCCACCACATCCACTTCAACACCATAGGATAAAAGTTCCCGGTATAAATCAACCACTTTTGAATTGCGGATATCACTTACATCTTCTTTAAATGTAATACCCATTATCAAAGCTTTTGATTGCTGGATATACTTTTCAGCTTTCACCAGTTTCTTTACAATTTGCTTTCCGATATAGCCACCCATGGAGTCGTTAATAAAACGTCCTGCATTGATGATTTGCGGATGATATCCCAGTTGTTTTGCTTTGTGCAGCAAATAATACGGATCAACACCAATACAATGCCCGCCTACTAAACCAGGGAAAAATTTTAGAAAATTCCATTTGGTTCCCGCTGCTTCCAACACTTCAAAAGTATTGATATTCATTCGGTTAAATATAATGGAGAGCTCATTCATAAAGGCGATATTTAAATCGCGCTGGGTATTCTCAATGATTTTAGAAGCTTCTGCAACCTTTATTGAACTTGCCCTGTGAACGCCTGCTTTTATAACCAGCTCGTACACTTTTGCAATATTTTCAGCAGATTCTTCGTCGCAACCGGATGAAACTTTAACAATGGAAGTTAAGGTATTCACTTTATCGCCCGGATTGATACGCTCTGGCGAAAATCCTACTTTAAACTGTTCGATATATTTTAATCCTGATTCCTTCTCGAGAACCGGAACACAATCTTCCTCGGTAGCTCCGGGGTAAACGGTTGATTCGTACACCACATAATCGCCTTCTTTCAGTACTTTCCCAACTGTCTCCGATGCTTTAATAACCGGAGTTAAATCGGGCAAATTATGGTCATCAATCGGTGTTGGCACTGCAATAATGTAAAAGTTCGCTTTTCTCAAATCTTCCACATTGGCTGTAAATTCGATGTCGCAATTTTCGAAGTCTTCAGAACTCAGCTCTCTGCTGGGATCTATATTCTTTTTCATCATCTCAATCCGGTCTTCTTTGATATCGAAACCGATTACCGGAATCTTTTTACCGAATTCCAGTGCAATGGGTAAACCAACATAGCCTAATCCAATTACGGCCAGTTTTGCTTCTTTGTTTATAAGTTTATTATACAT
>CAYVEW010000004.1:59415-64258 GCA_964450375.1 uncultured Bacteroidales bacterium | reverse complement strand
AGCCTAATCCAATTACGGCCAGTTTTGCTTCTTTGTTTATAAGTTTATTATACATCTTAAATCTTTTTACAAAATGGGTGATATTCTCCTTTCAATCCTACGGGTGCTGCATTCCGGATATTAAACACCGTTTCTATGGATCGTTTTGTTTCTTCCAAACCAAAACCATTGCCTTTCAGTATTTCCTGATACGTTAAGGTATGCAAATCAGCAAATCCACCGCTGAATTCAATCTCTTCATTTTCTACGGTAATAGATCTGTAGGTTCTTTGTCCTTTTTCTTTAATTTCATTCGGAATATCGTTATAATCAACGCTAAGAAACCATCTCACATTTGCTCTTTCCAATTTCAGGAATCCAGCATTTTTAGATGATTCGGATATATGGACGATATTTTCTTTTACATCTCCAAAAATCCAGGTTAACATATCGAAAAAATGCACCCCGATATTGGTAGCCACTCCACCTGATTTCTGAACATCGCCTTTCCATGAAATAAAATACCAGTTTCCACGGGATGTAATATAGGTCAGGTCGATATCATAAACCTTATCTTTGGGGCCATTTTCTATCTTTTTCTTTAATTCGATGATGGATGGATGCAAACGTAACTGGAGAATGTTATTTACCTTTTTACCAGTCTCGTTTTCAATCACCTGCAACGCATCAATATTCCATGGGTTTAGAACCACCGGCTTTTCACAAATTGCATCGGCTCCCTGACGTAAGGCAAAACGAATATGTGAATCGTGCAAATAGTTAGGAGTACAAATACTCACATAATCGATGCTGATATTTTCGCGTTTTAATTTATCGATATGCCTGTCGAAACGCTCGTATTCGGTGAAGAAATCGGCTCCTGGAAAATAGCTGTCGATTTTTCCCACGCAATCAAACTTATCGAGGGTTGCAACCAGGTTGTTTTCGGTATCTTTTATTGCTTTTAGGTGTCGTTCTGCAATATAACCTGCGACGCCAATCAGGGCGAAGTTTTTAACTTTTTCAGTCATTTTTTTCTCATTAGTGGCACAAAGGTATTAAATCTCATAAAAATTCATCGAATACTTTATGATTAATTCATATTATAAAACCATTTATACCATTCAACAAAGTACTTTACGCCTAATTTAATATCAGTATCTGGTTTATAATCAAGATCGTTGATCAAACCTGACACATCTGCCCATGTTTTTTCAACATCACCTGGCTGAATAGGCATTAGGTTTTTACGGGCGGCAATCCCCAGGGTATTTTCGATGGCCTCAATAAAATCCATTAATCTTACCGGAGCATTATTCCCAATGTTATATATTTTGTAGGGTGCTACCGAAGAAGATGGATCACTGATTTCACTTTGCCCACTTGGGATATTCCCGATCACTTTTATGATCCCACCAACAATATCATCAATATAGGTAAAGTCTCTTTGCATATTACCCTGGTTATATACATCAATTGGCCTGTTCTCGAGTATTGCTTTTGTAAATAAAAACAGGGCCATATCAGGCCGCCCCCAGGGCCCGTAAACAGTAAAAAATCTTAATCCGGTGGTGGGTAAGTTAAATAAATGGCTGTAGGTATGAGCCATTAATTCATTTGATTTTTTGCTTGCGGCATATAAGCTGATCGGATGATCCACATTGTCTTTTGTTGAAAAAGGCATTTCCTTATTCAGTCCATAAACGCTGGAGCTACTTGCATAAACCAAATGTTTGATGGAGTTATGCCGACTTGCCTCAAGAATATTAGTAAATCCAAGAATATTACTGTTGATATAGGCATGCGGATTCTCCAAACTATAACGCACTCCTGCCTGTGCAGCAAGATTAACCACATAATCAAACTTTTGTTTTTCAAAAAGCGCATAAATATTCTCCTGATCTTCCAGGTTAAGTTTAACAAATCTGTAATTTGTGTTCTTTTTTGAATGAACCAGCTCGTTGTATTTAATTTGATCTTTACTAATTCCAGACTCTTCTAATCTTCCATATTTTAGGTTAACATCATAATAATCGTTGATATTATCCAATCCAACTACTTCATAGCCTCTTTCCAATAAAGCATTGGATAAATGAAATCCAATAAATCCAGCTGTTCCTGTAATTAATACTTTTGGCATTTTGTTTTTATCTTTTATTGTACTTTATGTTATCTCTGGTATGTTAAAAATAGCCACTTCGACTCTATAGTTTTTTTACTTGATCATTTTCCAATAAATAATTTTCTTTACTTTCCGGACAAATGGCCATTCCCTGTTGATCGAAATGTAAACGATGTCCGTACTCACTCATCCAGCCGATTTGTTTTGCGGGATTCCCAACAATTAATGCATAGGGTTTCACATTCTTGGTAACTACCGCGCCTGCACCAATAAAGGCATACTCACCAATATCGTGTCCGCATACAATGGTTGCATTGGCACCTATGGTCGCTCCTTTTTTTACCACTGTTTTTTCGTATTGATTTTTTCGGATAATGGCACTTCTGGGATTTGTGATGTTGGTAAAAACCATGGATGGCCCCAGAAAAACATCATCTTCGCAAATAACTCCGGTGTAAATAGAAACATTGTTCTGAACTTTAACACGGTTACCTAAAACCACTTCTGGCGAAACAACCACATTCTGGCCAATATTACAGTCATTTCCAATTTTACAATGGCTCATGATATGCGAAAAATGCCATATTTTGGTTCCTTCGCCAATCTGGCAAGCTTCATCTATGACTGCAGTTTCGTGTGCAAAATAACTCATTGCATTTATTTTTAGTTAGTTATTTGTATCTTTTACTTCATTTTATTAAATAATTCTTTACAGTATTCCTTCGTTTTATCAGCAATATCAAATAATAATGGTGTAAACCGAAAGATTTCCTTAAAAAGTTCTTTTATATCGTCCAGCACATATTCATGAGCTATTTCATTTCGCAGATCTTTTAACTGACGGATTTCATCAACATTTTCGAAAAGGCCTCTTTTATGTGATCTATTCACTATGTCAATAATTGTTCCGCCACTAACCATCTCTACTTCATCCATACTTCTAAAAACTTTGTATATTAAAATATCAACTACTCTGGCATATCGGCTCGTAAGTGTTTCGAAAACATCCAGTTCATCGGCAGAATACTCGTTTTTTATTCCAATCTCCGAACACTTACTAAATGACCTGTTTAACCAGGAGATTGCCTCATTCAAAATAGTTAAGTTTTCCTTAAGATTTTCGACATAATCTTGTTGTTTTCTCATCTTATATACTTTTTGATCTATAGTAAAATAGCATTTTCAAGTGCAATACGAACAAAAGGCTTTTTGTCATCTTTAGCAAGAACAATATCAATTTTTTGTTCGCCGATTGCCTTATGTAGCTGTACTTTTATCTGCAATTTATCGCTAAAATTAAGACTCTGACTAAAAATTAAAAGATCAATATCCCCGCCAGCTTTTGCATCATCCGTTCTTGAGCCGTAAAGCCATACTTGTGCTTCAGGATCAAATGAATGAATGATCGTTTTTATTGATTCTCTTTCTTCGGATGTTAGACGCATATGCTTAAATAAAATATTTTTCCCTTTTTACTTTAATAAGTATTCTTTTATCTTTTCTACAATAAACTCCTGCTCTGCCCGTGTTATCTCTGTATGTATTGGTAATGACAATACAGTTTCCGATAATTTTTCCGTTACCGGATAAGTTTCCTGATCATTCTTTATATATGCTTTTTGCTTATGTAAAGGAACGGGGTAATAAATCATGGAAGGGATTCCTCTATCCTGAAGATATTCCTTTAAACCATCTCTTTTTTCTTTGGAATCAAGTTTTAGAGTATACTGATGATAAACATGGGTTGATATTGCAAAAACTTTCGGAGTAATAACTTCTGCCACGCCAGTTAATAAGTCATTATACACTGATGCAGCATGCTGCCTTGCTTTACTATAATCATCCAGATATTTCAACTTTACATCTAAAATAGCTGCCTGAATGCTATCCAGCCTGGAATTACATCCAATTAAATCATGATGATATTTTTTGCTCTGCCCATGGTTGGCAATCATTTTACACTTTTGAGCTAATGCTACATCTTGAACGAACAAAGCACCTCCGTCGCCATAGCATCCCAAATTTTTTGATGGAAAAAAGGATGTAGTCCCAATATCTCCCATGGTGCCGGCAAACTTTTCGTCTCCGTTGGTGAAAGTATATTTGGCACCAATAGCCTGTGCGGTATCTTCAATCACAAACAACTTATATTTTTCTGCAATTTTTAACAAAGCTTCCATATCGGCACACTGTCCGTATAAATGGACAGGAACAATGGCTTTTGTTTTTGATGTAATTTTATTTTCGAGCTGTGTTACATCGATTGTAAAATAGTCCGGATCCACATCAACAAAAACAGGTTCTAACTGCAATAAGGCTATTACTTCTGCGGTTGCAACATAAGTATGCACCGGAAGAATAACTTCATCACCGGGTTTTAAGCCCAGAGCCATCAATGCGATTTGCAATGCATCGGTACCATTTGCACAAGGCACAACATGTGTTCCACCCAGATAATTAGATAAATTTTTAGCGAACTCACCTACTTTTGGCCCATTTATGAAGGCTGTTTGATCAATAACCTGTTGAATCTCCTGATCAATTTCAGCTTTTATTTTTTGATACTGACCTTTCAGGTCGACCATCTGAATATTCATTCTGCGTATTTTTCTACTAATTTAATACAAATGTAAGATACAAAAAAGCCCCAACTTGTGTCAGGGCTTAAGTTTTTATTCATCTTATGTTATTTTGCATAATTAATTGCACGTGTCTCTCGTATTACGGTAATTTTTATTTGTC
>CAYVEW010000004.1:52320-59315 GCA_964450375.1 uncultured Bacteroidales bacterium | reverse complement strand
TATTTTGCATAATTAATTGCACGTGTCTCTCGTATTACGGTAATTTTTATTTGTCCGGGATACGTCATTTCATTTTGTATTTTTTGAGAAATCTCAAATGAAATTTTTTCTGCATCTGCATCACTAACCTTATCACTTCCAACAATTACACGCAACTCTCTACCTGCTTGTATGGCATAGGTTTTCATTACTCCCGGATGCGACAATGCCAGTTCTTCCAAATCTTTTAATCGTTTAATATACGATTCTACCACTTCTCTGCGAGCTCCCGGACGTGCGCCTGAAATTGCATCACACACCTGAACAATTGGTGAAATTAAGGAAGTCATCTCCACTTCGTCGTGGTGAGCTCCAATGGCATTACAAACTTCTGGTTTTTCCTTAAATTTCTCTGCTATTTTCATACCTAAGATTGCATGCGGCAATTCCGGTTCATCATCCGGTACTTTTCCAATATCGTGTAATAGTCCTGCGCGTTTTGCCAGTTTAGGATTTAATCCAAGCTCAGAAGCCATGATGGCTGATAAGTTAGCTACTTCGCGCGAGTGTTGTAATAAGTTTTGTCCGTAAGATGAACGGTATTTCATTTTACCAATTAAGCGAATGATTTCGGGATGTAATCCGTGAACGCCCAAATCAATGGCAGTGCGTTTACCTACCTCGATAATTTCTTCTTCGATTTGTTTCTGTGTTTTTTGAACAACTTCTTCAATTCTGGCGGGGTGAATTCTACCATCCGTAACCAGTTGATGAAGTGCCAGCCTTGCTATTTCTCTGCGTACCGGGTCGAAAGCAGAAAGAATAATTGCTTCCGGTGTATCATCTACTATAATTTCAACCCCTGTTGCAGCTTCCAGCGCACGAATGTTTCTACCTTCGCGTCCAATGATACGCCCTTTGATTTCATCGTTATCAATATTAAAAACGGTTACCGAATTTTCAACTGCCGATTCGGTAGCTACTCTTTGAACCGTTTGAACCACAATTCGTTTTGCTTCTTTATTCGCAGTCATTCGAGCTTCTTCCATAATCTCATTAATCTCCGACATGGCTTCGGTTTTAGCTTCTGCCTTTAGAGATTCGATTAATTGTTCTTTTGCTTCTTCTGCCGATAATCCCGAAATTGCTTCAAGCTGTTCAACCTGCTGCTTATGCATCTTATCCAGCTCTTCGGTTCGTTTTTCAACTAAGTCCATCTGAACCTGCAAATTATCACGAATAGCATCCAGTTCCTTCTTCTTTCGCTGATTTTCTTCAAACTTTTGCGATAAGGTAATTTCCTTTTGTTTGAATTTATTCTCTGCAGAAACCAGTTTGCTCGAGCGCTCATTGATTTCTTTTTCGTGCTCACTTTTCAGTTGTAGAAATTTTTCTTTTGCCTGAAGGATTTTATCTTTTCTGATAACTTCTGCTTCCGCTTCTGCTTCTCTGATGATTTTCCTGCTCTTGGATTTTAATGCTGTTTCCCAGATAAAATAGGAAATTAAGCCCCCCACCACAAAAGCAACTGATGCAGCTATAATACCCACTACAGCTACAGAAATTACTCCAAATATTGTTGATATAATCATAAAATGTGTGTTTAAATTTATATTATAAAAAACCCGTATTATTTTCTCTAATTCTCTTAAAACCCCAGATTAACATGGGTGGAGTTGCTATTCAATTTCGGCCATCCCCTGTTCCCGAAGGATTTCCGACGAATCGGAATGGGGCCCGCCCTCAGTCAAACAAGCTTTACTCCAATTGGTAAAGTGTTGAGTTTTGCAGACATTAAAGAAATAATACGGGCAAATCTTTAGTTTTATTTATAAGAACGCTTATTGATCTTTTAAGAATTCATCCAACTCGCTATCCAAATCTTTCAATTCTTCCAATACAGGTGAAGCTTCGTAATTTGTTTCTGTTTCAATTACTTTTATTACATATTGTAAGGCTGCCATTGCTAAAAAATCCTGAGTATCTTTATCGGTGTAGCGTTGTTTGTATTGCAACACCTTTTCGTTTATCATTTTTGCCGCCCTACGAATTTTTTCTTCATCGTTCCTGTCTATTTTGAGTGGATAATATCTATCAGCAACATTAACCCTTATTGATAATTTATCTTCCATTATCTATTCAGATTCTATCTGTTTAAAAGAGCAATACAATTATCGATCTCCCGCACTATTCTGTTAATCTTTATTTTTGCATCATGACTATCATCAGCAGATGCTAAAAGACTTTTTGCTAATTTAAGCTTATTATATTTATTATTCAAAAATTCTAACTCCGATTCTTTGTTTTTTAACTGTATTTTTAATTCTTCCGTTTCTTTTTTTAAAATGGCATTCTCCGATTTTAAATTATTGTACCTGGCCAATAATTTTTTAACCTTATCTTTTAACGCATCAACAAATTCTTTTTGTTCTACCATTTTATCTTTTTATAAAAGAGCATTGGCAAAATTAATACAGCGAACACTATTTTAAAAATTAATTTCAATTTTTTATTATAAAACAAATTTAATTTTAGTTTTGTTCTGTAAAATTAAACCTGTATAAATTTAGATAAAATAATGCAATTTAAAAAACCCCTATTTCTTTTTTACTTTCTGATATCATCCTATTTTATTCAAGCTCAAATAAACTACCAGGATATTCAGTTTATTTCACCTGTTGATTTCCCAATTCTGTTATCGGGAAATTACGGAGAATTGCGCTCCACTCATTTCCATGCGGGTATCGACATAAAAACCGGTGGGGTTATTGGTAAGAAGGTATATGCGGTTGAAGATGGATATATTTCGAGAATAAGGGTATCTGCCAGCAGTTACGGAAAAACACTTTACATTAATCACCCCAATGGATTTACTACCGTTTATGCGCATTTAGACGATTTCAAAGACGAAATTTCCAAACATGTAAAGGATATTCAATATACCCAACGGGAATTTGAAATCAATGATTTTCCCAACAAAGAGCAGTTCATAGTAAAAAAGGGAGATGTAATTGGTTTTTCCGGAAACACAGGTAGTTCCAGCGGGCCCCACGTACATTTCGAGATTCGAAAAACTTCGAACCAGGTTCCTTTAAATCCTTTGTTGTTTCAATTTGATATTAAAGACCACATTGCCCCTGTTTTTTATCATCTGGCAATTTATCCATTGGATAAAAACAGTTTTATAAATAACAAAAATTCGAAACAGCTATACAGGCTCATAAAAACCAAAGATGCATATCATCTGGCGGATACTGGCAAAATATTCTTATCAGGGAATTTTGGTTTTGGTGTTGAGATTTATGATTATTTAGATCAATCGAGAAATCGTTGTGGAATTTATACGCTTGATGCCAGCATCAATAACGAGCATCTTTATCGTCATACCATTGATGCAATTCCGTTTGCTGAAGCCGGATACATCAAAAGTCATATGGATTACGAAGAGAAATTAAAATCGAAACTATCTGTACAAAAATTATTTATTGATCCAAATAATGATTTGGGGATATATGACAGTGTTGTCAATCGCGGAATAATAAATGTTAACCGGGATACTCTGCTTCATATTAAAATCAAAGCAAAAGATGTCTATGAAAATGAATCATTATTATCTTTTGAAGTACATGGTAAGGAATCAGAAATTTCAATTTTTCAGCTTGATACGCTTCCTGCAAATCTAATGAGCTGGAATAAATCTAATACTTACATTGATGATGCAATTAAAGTGGAAATCCCCGAAAGGGCTCTTTATCAATCTTTAAATTTTGAGTATTCGAGCACACCATCTGAACTGTATTATTCTGATATCCATCACGTGCATAATATGTACACTCCGCTTCATCGTAAGATTTCAGTTTCTATCAAAACAAAGAACCTTACCAGCGATTTAAAAAGCAAGGCGTTTATAGCGCAACTTCTGGAAGATAATAAAATTAGTGCAATTGGCGGTGAAGTGATTAACGGGTATATTGTAGCAGAAACTAATTCTTTTGGCGATTATGCAGTATTAGTAGATACCATCCCGCCAAGCCTTGAGCTAATCAATAAAAATATTCAGAAACGAACGGATGGCCAAATTCAGTTTACCATTAAAGATGAGTTATCGGGAATTAAATCTTTTAATGGCTTTATCGATAATAACTGGGCATTATTTGAGTATGATATGAAAAATGATTTGCTTTTTTATACTTTAGACGAACAAAAAATACAGAAAAATTCAGAACATGAACTGGAACTTTTTGTTATCGATAATAACGACAATGTAACTACTTTTTATACGAACTTTTATTGGTAAATTTTAAACAGATGATAAAAAATAACATACTCTTAACGCTTATTTCATTGGCTGTATTGACATTCAACTCATGCAACTTCATTACTGTAAACCCGGAAATTAGCACAGAAGAATTAAAATCGCACATTGAATTTTTAGCGAGTGATTCGTTAAAAGGACGATACCCGGGAACTCCAGAAGATAAAGTTGCAGCAAACTATATTGCACAGGAGTTTAAAAACAGTGGGCTAGAATTGTTGTTCGACAAGGGCTTACAACCCTTTGACATTCAATCTGGTTTAAAATTGGGCGAAAACAATTCATTTCAATTTAATGATATAACATTCCAAATTAAGGAAGATTATACTCCTATTTCGTTTAGTACGAATGCTAAGCTTGAAGCACAGCTTTCTTTTGCTGGATACGGATTTCAGATAAAAAACGGAACACACGAATGGAATGACTACGAGAACATGGATGTGAAAGATAAGCTGGTGATTATACTTATGGGTGAGCCCGATTTGGAAAGTCCAATTCCTTTTGCCATGCATAGTAGTTTGCGTTCTAAGGCAATTAAAGCAAAAGATCTAGGGGCCGCAGGTGTTCTGTTTGTTGCAAATAGCAAGCATAATCAGGATGATCAATTAATTGAACTGGAAAAACCCGAAGGCAGATTAGATATTCCTATTATTCAGATAAAAAGAAAAGTTGTAAATCAGCTACTTGCAAAAACAGGATATAATCTTGAGCAATTGGAACAAAAAATAAATGATACAAAATCACCGAAATCATTCGAAATTAATGAAACAGTTAGTCTCAATACAGAGGTAAATATTAATTACAAACAAACATACAACATTGCAGCTCAACTAATAAGCAATCCTAACAACAAAGAATATATTGTAATCGGGGCACATTACGATCATTTAGGTTTTGGCGGTGTCGGATCCGGCTCCAGAGATCCGAATAGTAAAGAAATACATTATGGAGCCGACGACAATGCATCGGGAGTAGCTTCGGTATTAGAAATAGCAGAAAAATTAGCTTCCAATAAAGATAGTTTGAATGCCAATTTTATTTTTGCGGCTTTTGGAGCAGAAGAAATGGGATTGCTTGGATCGAAGCATTTTACAACGAATTTGCCTGTGCCCGATTCGTTGATTAAAGCGATGATCAATATTGATATGTTAGGCCGAATGAAAAAGGATAAAAGCCTACAGGTAGGCGGCGTTGGAACAGCACCACAAAGTGAAGCAATTTTAAACGATATCAATACAAATTATGAATTAAAGCTAGGCTTATCGTTTGAAGGATATGGCCCATCAGACCATTCTTCATTTTATAGTATGAACATTCCTGTTTTCTTTTTCTCAACCGGAGCGCATATCGATTATCATACTCCCGGCGATAGTTTAGGGAATATTAATTTTGAAGGGATGAAACTAGCCAATAATTATATTTATGATTTAAGCTATCAATTAGCATCGACAAATACACAGCTTACATTCAAGGAAGCAGGGCCAAAAAGTCCGGAAATGGGTGGAAGAAGAGATTTTAAAGTTACTCTTGGCATAATGCCCGATTTTTCAAGTGTAGAAAAACGCGGTTTAAGAGCTGATATAGTGATAAAAGATAAACCTGCTGATAAAGCAGGGTTGAAAAACGGAGATATTATTGTGGCCATGAATGGTTTCCCGGTGAGTGATGTATACGAGTACATGGAAAGGTTAAGCAAACTAAAAGCCGGACAGATTATTACGGTGGAAGTGCTACGAAATGATAAAAAAGAAGTATTTATTGTTCAATTATAAAGTTAAAGATGAAAAAAGCTATTATTTGGATTATCGCGATCCTCATAACCATCGCATCCGCTATTTATCAAAGAAAAACAGGCCCTACGTATCCGAAAGAGATGGAAATTGAGTTACAGGATCAATCCATTCAATTTACATTACCACGCAGTAACGATTCGGATAAAGAATGCAGGATAGAAATCCCTGTTAATGACACAACGCTTAATGGAAGTTTACACTTTAAACGTTTTCCTGTAAACGAAGATTTTAATAAAGTTCAATTTACACATTCAGAGAATAAGCTAATTGCTTATTTACCAACCCAACCGCCTGCAGGCAAACTTGAGTATTATGTTTCTTTATATACAAATGATGAAATAAAAAGTACCGAACACGTAATAATTCGCTTTAAAGGTAGTGTTCCTGCATGGGCACTTATTCCACACATCCTTTTTATTTTTGCTGCCATGCTAATATCGAATGTGGCTGGATTATTTGCAGGATTTAAAATTAAAGAACATGTTTTTTACGGAAACTTAGCCTTAGTTTTATTGTTGCTGGGTGGTATGACTTTTGGACCAATTGTTCAGTTATATGCCTTTGGAGAAGCCTGGACCGGAATACCTTTTGGATGGGATTTAACTGACAACAAAACACTTATAGCTTTCGTATTCTGGCTGGTTGCTGTAATAGCTAACCGAAAAAATCCTAAATACCGTTATACGCTGGTTGCATCCATTATATTATTTGTAATATTCATTATTCCACACAGCCTTTTTGGATCAGAACTGGATTATACAACAGGAGAAGTTGTTACAGGGATTATCACTTATATTTTTTAAAGCAAGAAATTATCAAATTGGCCGTTTCGTTATTAGAATGAAACGGCCAATTTAACTATAAAAAAAGCAGGACTTAAAGTCCTGCCAAAATTCTTTTGAACTGAT
>CAYVEW010000004.1:7972-52220 GCA_964450375.1 uncultured Bacteroidales bacterium | reverse complement strand
TTTAACTATAAAAAAAGCAGGACTTAAAGTCCTGCCAAAATTCTTTTGAACTGATCAGCCTATTCTTGAGGAGCTTCTTCTGTTGCTTCTTCAACAACTTCTTCTACTTCTTCTGCTGTTGCTTCAGCTTCTTCTTTAATTTCTTCAGCTTCTTCTTCAACAACTTCAACAGCTTCTTCTACTTTTTCAGTAGCTTTTTCTTTAGAGCCACCACATGAAACGAAAGTAAAAGAAACAAGTGCTAAGGCTACCAGTAATAATTGTAATTTTTTCATTGTGTAAATTGATTTAATTATAATTTAGGATTCTTAACAAAAATAGAAAAAATATTGTAAAATCAATAAGCTAAGGCATTTTATTTTATAATTTTAAATCCCTAAATAACAATTTAATAACCTATATGCACATCAAATCCAAGTTTAAACCACCTTCCGGGCATTTCTATATTACCATAATCAACATAATCGTGATCCAAGAGATTTGTTACCTCTGCATACAAATTTAGATTTCTATAGCTCCAGTTTATTTTAACATCAATTAAAAAAAACGGGTCGTAATTCTGATCATATTCTTGCTGTGTTTCAGATATATATTTTGGATAGCTTCCTGCTCTGTTTTGGTATTTAAACCCCCACGATAAAGATGTGTTTTTAATAACAGGATGATTGATTGCAACCAGGAATTTGTGCTTAAGATAGTTTAAGGAATATTTAGTGTTAAAATGATTATTGGCAATTACTGTCTGGTTTAAATAGGCATAATTCACACTTATATAATTGATCTTGAAATGATTTAGGTTGATCTTACTTGCTAATTCATAACCTACCGTTTCAACATTTGTCAGGTTCTGAGTAATCCATTTATCACCTTCGGCAGCTTCGTAATTTCGAACCCAGGCAATAATATTACTGGCATCGCGATAAAAAATACTAAGATCCGATTTAAACACCCTGGAATTATATTTTAACCCCCACTCATAACTGATCGCTTCTTCTGGTTTCAGATCGGGATTTCCAACATTGTTGGGCCCCGAATAAAATAAATCAGTGAATGTGGGTAGCCTTAACGATTTATTAATGCTTAAGTAGCTTGAGAAACTCTTAAAAAAACGGTAACTCATTTCGATTCCCGGATAAAAATTCAAAGCATCATCGTTTTTAGTAACTAGGCTTGCAAGTAATCCACCAGAAATAGAAAAATTACCAACATAAAATGATTGCTCTAAATAATAATTTGCAATGGTTCTGGCGTATCTTTTGGAATAAAAGCCATCGGGTTCGCCAACAGCACTTAGGGTGTCGCTCATTGGCTCACCCAATACATTACTTAAAATATTCTCCGAACGAATTTCAGCGCCTATGGATGTAGTACCAGCGCGGCTAATAAATCTGGCAAGCATGTTGGCTCCGTAAACATCTGTTAAATGATAATTATGACCTGTATACCACGAAGCTGGCTCGTATCGAAATAATTCGAAACGATCCTGATGGCGCCTATAGTAAACTGATGGAATAAACTTTATTTTTTCTCCTGCTTCGAGCTTTAAACTCGCAAAACTTGTTTTTGTATGCTCGAACTGATCGGGGTATTTTGGTGTATAAAAACTATTGGCACCAAACTCTTTGTTCGTGTGTCCAATCTGGAAATCAATTTTACCAAAATCGGCATTGTATCGCGAATTATAAAATACGTTATACCTGTCGTAATCCGTATTTTTTGCATAGCCATTGCTTTTCGATTTTGATACAGAAATAAATTGCTTTAGCTTTTTAAAATTATAAGCGCTGGTAACATTTCCTGAAAGAAGGCCAAAATCACCTGCTGATAAACTTGCTTTGGTAAAATTATGATCAAAATGATTGGTGATGATATTAATGGCACCACTAAAAGCATTTGGCCCGAATATTCTTGATCCGGGCCCTTCAAGAATTTCGATACGTTCAGCCGAATTTAAATCAATGGGAAGATTTAAACTGTGATGTCCGGTTTGTGGATCGGAAATATTCATACCATTCAGCAAAATCAAATTTTGATCAAAAGACCCTCCACGAATACTAATATCTGCTTGTATGCCATTTGCTCCACGCTGCCTGATATCTACTCCTGCCAGATGAACCAGCAGCTCATTGATACTTGAAACAGGCATCAGTTTTATTTCATCGCGGTTTACTGTGGTCACCAATCTTGACAATTGCGAATAAACCACCGGAGCTTTTTGTGCACTTACAATCACTTCATCCAGATCGATATTTTTTGCAACTATCGTATCCGTTTGTGCTAACAAATTTGATGGAACCAAAACAATTGTATAGCTTAAGCTAATTGATGTAATTTTTATAATCTTGTTTAATGAATTAAAAACAGAATAAGCCTTTCTGTTCCATTTTCTAAACAATAACACACTCATTATATGATGTTTAATTGCTTTTCTCATTTTAAAATAAATTAATAGATGATTGCATCCTGCTTACAGGATGTAAATAAAATTGAAAATATAGTCTAGTTAATAAAACACAGCAATGCTGCGATGAGTTCTCGTTGCTAGCAGTAATGGTGAACAACAGGCGCAATTGAGATTCCGGGTTTACTACCGGAAATTCTTCCTGATCAAAAGATTCTTCGAGTAAACACTCAGATTTTGCAACTGTTAACGAGTTTATTTGATCATTTTTTTCTGATGCTTTATCGCATATATCCATATCAACATGGCCAATATTTACTTCTTTACCTAAAGAAGCAAATACGGCATAAGCCTTTCCAGACCATTGTCTGAATCTTATAGTATTTTGTTTATATAATAAAGCCTTATTCATAAATCTGAGCAAAATTAAACCTTTTTATCTAAGATGAAAATAGATAAAATAGTTATTTAACACAAAAAGCAACAATCAATCCATTGGTTTTAACGCAATTTATTACACATTAGCAATATTTTTAATAAATTGTATGAGGTACATGCAGCACAAATCATTTCATGTCGTCTTTTAATTGGAAATATGAATAAACAGGAAAGTCTATACAAGAATATCCATCAGGATATAATTGACCGGTGTAAATCGGGAGAGCAGAAAGCACAGTTTCAACTGTATAAGCTCTATTACAAGGCAATGTTCAATACCTGCTTGCGCATTGTAAATGATAGTCTGGAAGCTGAAGATATTATGCAGGAGTCGTTCTTAAAAGCGTTTGAAAAAATTAATTCCTATAAAGGCGAAGTAAGCTTTGGAGCATGGATCAAACGAATTGTTATAAACCATTCGCTCGATGAGCTTAGGAAACGAAAACTGGACCTGGAATCAATTGAAGAATCTGTTTATGAGATTAAAGATGAACATGAGAAACCTGAAAATGAAGAAATTCAGGCTAAAGCAGAAGAAATAAAAGAACAGATTAACCAATTACCCGATGGATACCGAATCGTACTTTCGCTCTATTTAATTGAAGGCTACGATCATGATGAAATTAGTGAGATACTTAATATAAGCAACTCCACATCAAGATCGCAATGTGCAAGAGCAAAAAAGAAATTAATTGAACGTTTAAAAGAAGCTAACAACGAAAAAGTAAACTAAATATGAAAGATTTAGAAAAAATAATACAACAGAATCGAGCAGTTTTTGATTCGCACGAACCCGGAGAAGGGCATTTCGACCGGTTTGAACAAAAGCTTTTGGGTTTGCAGAAACAAAAAAAGACTTTTACGATCGGCTATATCTTAAAAGCTGCTGTAGTAGCACTTTTAATGGTTTTATCGGGCTTGTATGTTTATGAATCGTTTAAACCCAATATGATGAAAGACGGCATTGCCTTACGGGAAGTATCGCCGGAATATAACGAAGTAGAAATGTATTACACCAAACTGGTTAACCAAAAATATAGCGAAATCGATCAGTTTCAATTCTTAGACAGCACTCAAAAAAGTATGTTGATGAATGAACTCGATGAAATGGATGGTATTTATGAGAATCTTAAAAAAGATTTAACCACAAATCCGAACGATCAGCGGGTAATTAGTGCAATGATTAAACATTACCAGCTAAAAGTTGAAGTAATGAACCAAATATTAAATCAATTACAACAAGCAAAGAATATAAATCAAGAAAAAACAGAATATTATGAAAGCACTGAAATTTAAACACACTCTATTGCTAATATTTGTCCAGTTATTAGTAATATTTTCAGCAGTAGCTGTTGAAAATGATGAGTTCTCGAAGAATTTGCATAAAGAATATGATGCAAACCAGAACACTATACTCTTTATTCAGAATAAATTTGGAAATGTAGATGTGAACAACTGGGACAAAAACCAGATTACGATTGATGTTACAATTACGGTTGATCATCATAATGAAGAAAAAGCTAAAGAATTAATTGATTACATAAGTGTAGAATTTAATCAATCAGGAAACAGAATCGAAGCAATAACTCATATTGATGATAAATTTAGTAAATGGAATACTTTTACTTTTGGAGATAATAAAAAAGATTTTAGTATCGACTATAAAGTAAACATTCCTAAATACATACAACTGGAACTGGACAATAAATACGGTAGTGTGTTTGTAAACGAGATTGAAGGATATGCCAACATCTCGGTTAAATACGGAAACCTGAAAATAAACAAGGTTTTACGTGATAATAAGAAACCTTTAAGCGAAATTTCACTTGCCTATTCGAATGGTACAATTGATGAATGCGGCTGGTTAAACCTGACACTTAAGTATTCGAAAATGGAAATCGAAAAGAGCCATGCCTTAATAGCAATGACCAGATACTCTAAATTATATGTCGACAATGCAAGCTCGATTGTTTGTGAATCGAAATACGATGAATACCGAATAGGAAAGTTAACCAATTTTGTAACCACAGCAGCATACACAGATTTCGATATTGATGAAATCTCGAAGAAACTGGAGTTTGAAAATCGTTATGGTAGCGTAAAAATTGATTTTGTACCAAAGGATTTTGAAAAAATCGATATAGACAATGAGTACGGAAGTGTTAAAATTGGAATAGACCTAAATGCTTCGTACAACTTAGAAGGATATGCAAAATATGCTGATATAGATTATCCTGATGTAGGCCGTGTTAGCAGAATTAAAGAAAGCACTTCGTTAACAGTTGAAGGATTGGTTGGAAAGGACAGTAAAACCAAATCAGAAGTTTATATTAAAACCAGATACGGAAGTGTAGATTTAGATTAAACATCCGGTAAACTTAAAGAAATAAAAAAAATAAGAGCTGTTCGTGTGAACAGCTCTTATTTTTTATACCAATCGATTTATTATTTCGTAAATCCGTACGCCTGAAGCATTTTTTCAAAAACATCCGTATTCTCGTAAATACCACCAAAATTTTCAGCACCAGGACCGTAAGCAAAAACAGGAACCAATACGGGTGTATGATTATCGGTAGAAAAGTTTGCTACAATGGTTTTATCTTTTAACGAACCGTCTGTTATTGTTAATCCACCACATTCATGATCCGAAGTTACAATAACCAGGGTTTCACCATCTTTTTTAGCAAATTCTAATGCTTCTCCCACCGCCTTATCAAAATCCATTGTTTCGGTTATAACATATTCAATATCATTGTCGTGTCCTCCCCAATCTATTTGCGATCCTTCAACCATCAGGAAAAAGCCCTTATTCTTTTTATTCAGAAATTCGATCGCCTTTTTAGTTGATACAGGTAACATATCTCCTCTGCCTTCGCGAAACTCCGGATTGTGTTTTTCGGCTGTAAAAACCGCAAGTTTTCCTTCCAAATCGACATCAATATTTTCATAACCGTCAATAACATGATACCCTTTAATCAATAAAGAATCAATCAGGTTTAAACTATCCTTTCTGTTTGCAAAATGTACTTTCCCACCACCAATAAATACATCAATATCAAAATCGAGAAAATCCCTTGCAATATTTTCATAGTCGTTTCGGTTTTTTTCGTGAGCAATAAACGAAGCAGGCGTGGCATGTGTAATTGAGCTGGTAGAAACTAAGCCTGTTGCAAGTTGATTTTCGAAAGCATAATCGAGAATATTTTTTAATGGATTTCCCATTGGATCAACTCCAATGGATGAATTATTTGTTTTTACACCTGTTGCAAGAGCTGTACCGCCAGCACCTGAATCGGTAATATAATCATTAGCGGAATAGGTTTTATGTAAGCCAATATGCTTAAATTCTTCCATATGTAAAGCACCTTCTGCAACCGACATGGCAGCATAAATTTGTGTAACTCCCATCCCATCGCCAATTAAAAGTATTACGTTTTTTGCTTTAGGTTGATTTACATCTTTTTGTGTACAAGAAAAGACCGCTATTGAAATAAGTACTAAAAAAACTATTTTCTTCATTTGTTTAAATTTTATTTAAGTAATTGTTTATCTTTTTGTTTTCCTTTTTGCCACCATTCATTCGGTTCTATAACCCATTCGTTTTTTGCCTGCGGATAAACCGTATCCTTTTCTTCAATCCATTTCATCATATAATATCTCAAATCCTTTTCTGTTGAAGAAATCCGACGTTCCGACAATTCTTCCTTTGGAATTCCGGCACCGGATACCAGATGCCCGCCACCACCATTTCCTCTGTAACTATTCACTGCCACTTTGTAGGTACTATCCATAATAAAATCATTTCCATTGGTAAAGGATGTAATATCTACTTTATCGCCAATGGGTTTATTTAAGCTCACAGTATATTTTATGCCTGAAGCTACATCGAAATTATAATAATTTGTTTTTAGAGAGTAAGATTGATATCGTTCTGAATATTCGGGTTTTCCGTCCTCATCCATTTTAAATAACAACAAGTGATCATCTGGAGATTCCATGGTATTAAACCAATTGGCAAATGAGTATTCCAGGTATTTATCTATTTCTTCGCCAGTCATACGCATGGTATATAAAAAATTCTCAAACCGATACAGCTTAAACATGTCATTTACATTAACCGGACCTTTTTCAATTTTATCGCGAAAAGATAAGGGGGCTGAGAAAGAAACATCGGCATCAGTAATATCAAATTGCACCTGGTGTATAAGATCCATAAATACAGAAGGCCCAAAAATAGCATCGTAAGCATCTATGGTAGAATCAAAAACACCAACCTGTCTGGAAACGTAATTTTTTACATCATTAAACTCATTTTTAAACCGATCATTAAAAACAGAATCTGTTTTGTAGCCATTCATTTGAACAATCTCGCTACGAATGGATTTTGCATACTTGCCATTATCGAGTAAGTTAAAATCGATGTGTGCTGTTGCTACTTGTCTTGCTCCACTGGTAGGGCCTAACAAAAGTACTTCATCACCGTTTATATTTTTTATCTTTTCATTTGTAGTGCGATGATCGTGTCCAATAAAAATAATATCAAACCCCGGAACCTGCTCTGCTACAATAATTGATGCATTTTCGTTTTTGTGCGTATCGTAGGTATTATTTCCATAAGTATAATCGTAACCAGCGTGAAATAAACCAATCAGCATGTCGGGCTTTTCCTTTTCCAAAATCAGCGGCACCCATTTTTTTGCCGATTCAACCATATCGTTAAACTCAATACCTTCCCACAACTCCTGCGGCAGCCATTCCGGAATTCCAGGAGTTATAAGTCCTAAAACAGCTATTTTCACGCCATACTTGTTTATTACTTTATAAGGTTGGAAATAAGGTTCGCCGGTTTTAGTATTTACAGCATTTGCAGCCAGCCATGGGAAATTAAATTCTTTTTTTAATTTATCGTAAACAGCATGACCCGCTTCAATGTCGTGATTTCCAATTGTAGCCACATCGTACTCCATAAAGTTCATTACTTTAGCACAAATGTGTGTATCATCTATATTTTCGTAATTGGAATAATACACGGTGGGTTGTCCTTGCAAAATATCTCCGTTATCCACTAAAATAATATTATGCGAATCTTTTAACTCATTTAAATAGGATTGAACCTGCGCCAAAGAGCCGGACGACTGTTGATTTTTTATAAAATCGTAATTAAAAATAGCGCCATGCACATCGCTGGTTTCAACAATGGTAATTGTTACCTGATCGGGCCTTTCGATATTTTTGCAGCCATTTGCAAGAAGCAAAATCATTAGTAAATTAAAGAAAATAAGCTTTTTCATAGAAAACATTTTTAAAAGTAACAATTCCGTTTATATTATGTTTTTCCGGATCTATTAAATTTGAGTTAAATAAAAATATCCCGCAAAAATGGGGATATTTAATTTCATATAAGGAATAAAACCAGTTTAAAATAAATCAACAGAAATATTCTGTATAAATGCTGTGTAAGTAGTTTCATCTTCCAATCTGGCTTCCGACAACAATACCAGCACCGGAATTTCTTCACCGTCTTTATTTTCAATATTTATTTCGGTTCTGTGTCCAACAATTTTTTCAGCTTTCGGATCGAGATATGATTTCAGAAATTCATCCTCATACTGATCTTTTGGAAAGAGCTTTTTAATGTTTCTTCCCAACACAATATCGCGCTCGATATTCCACAATTCTTCGGCAGCTTTATTAAAAAATTTAACAACACCATTCTGATCTGTCGTTACAATGGCATCCAAAGCACCTTCGAGTGTTCGTTCATTTCGTATTTTAGCTCTTTCTATTTCTTTAAACTGCTGTTTTACTTCTTCTTTTGCTTGTTTTAATTGAGATTTTAGGTCAATACGCGACATGCGTAATTCTTCTTCCTGTTTCTTTAATAGTTCTGTCTGCTTTTTGGTTTCAATTTCCATCAATTTCTCGTTGGTTTGATCGTAGCCAATGTAAATAATCTTAGCAATATCATCGTACATATCTTTTACAGCCGACAATGACACCCTTATCCAAATATCCTTTTCTTCCTTTGTGCGTTGCCTTAAAGTTCCTTCCCAGTTATTCCCCTGTGCAATGTTATCCCAAATTTCACGAACTTTATTTAACTCAGATTTATCAACAAAATCAAAAATACTTTTCTCCTTTAATTCATATAAAGAGTACTCCATTAGTTCAACAAACTTTTGATTACATTCTAGCAAATCTCCGGTTGGTAGTAATTCTACCTTAATACTTGACTGATTTAATGCATTGATCTGCCCCTGATAATCCAAACTAAGTTTTTTCTGTTCGGTAGTATCAATTGCAAGGAAAAGAATTTTTTCCACACTTCCATCGTCGCGTCGCATACAGGTATAAGTCGACATAGTCCAGAGATCTCGTCCTTGCTTTGTAACATGTTTCATATCTCCTTCGAAGTGCTTACCACCATTCGCCAGACTTTCCCATAGCTTGTCGAACCAACTCCTGTCCTTTTCATTAATAAACATCGAAATATGTTTACCTTCCACATCGGAGTTTTTATCATATCCGAGTTTTTTCAAAAAGCGTGTATTTGCGTATAATAAAATACCATCGGCACTATATTCTGCACGAATCAGAGTGTGATTTACCGCATTGGTGAACGTAATAAATTTCTCGCTTTGACGGGCTGCTTCTTCCTGGGTAGCCTGAAGCTCTTCCATATTCTGACGCATTTGCTCTTCCTGAGCAGCAAGAGCTTCTGCCTGCTTTTGAGATTCTTTTAATAATTTTGCAGTACGTGTATTAATTTTCACATTCGAAATGGTAGAACCAACACTTTCGGCCACCTTTTCAACAAAATCGACAATATGCTTTTCTATTTTATGTAATGATCCTATTTCGATTACACCATGAACTTCGTTGTTAATTTTAAGAGGTACAACAATCACACAATTTGGAACTGCTTCGCCTAAGCCTGATGTAATGTGAACAAATGTTTCGGGAACATCTGTCATGTAAATGGTTTCCTTTTCCAAAACAGCAGCACCGATAGCACCTTCGCCAAATTCTACCCGCTTATCAGCAAATTTTCTTCGCTCGTAGGCATAGCAGGCGGTCATTTTAAGATGTTTATCTGCTTCGTCTTCGTCTTCTATAATAAAAAAGGCCCCTTGATTTGCTTTAATATATTTAACCAGATTACTTATGACATTATATGAAAGCTCTTCCAGGTTATCAGTATCTTTTCTTAATATCTCACCAAATTTAGCTAATCCTTCGGCAATCCAGTTTCTTTTTTCATCTTCTTTCCGGCGTTTTTCTTCTTCATCTTTATTCACTTTTAAATTATCTCGTAGATCAAGAATTGACTGCCCCAATACATCATCGGCACCCTGTACTTTGTATTCTGCATCGATATTTCCGTAACGTATTTTTTCAACAAAACGAAAGATGCGCTGATTTTTATCAAATTCGTTTTTTAATGAAGAATGCAACTCGTCGGATGTTATGGCATATTTTCTACTTAGGATGTAAGCATAAAAACCAAGTACAATGGGCGATAAATCAAGAATAATATAAACCGGATTACTTCGGTGAAGTTCTATAATTTCTGAGAAACTAATATTTTTAACAAAAAAATCAACAACTAATATAAATAAAACAGTAAGCAAACCAATGATAAATCCACTTATGGTATATTTAAATATGATACTTTGGGATCGTCTTTCTTTCATCTGTTAATAATTTTGATTTTAGCGGTCAGAACCGCCTGACAACTTTGACAGCGGGCAATTGCCTCCGATAGCTATCGGGGCGCCATGATGCATCAATTGTTCGCCACAACATACTATTAGCTTCATCATAATCTTGTAGGTATGTTTCACATTTATTGTCATGGCTCGGTTCATATATCGTGTAAATATTTTTTCGGAAAATAAAAATAATAAATTGTTTCCACAAATTTCAACAAGATTAAGTGTATTATTTGTTACAATTTTATCGTTTTATGCCCATACTTCTATTTCAACAAGTTGATATTTTACTTTTTATCGTGAAAATAATATTCTTCCCATATCCGTTTGAATATGGTTTAAATTTACATTAAATTGATTAAAAAATAAGAAATATTTTGTTTATTTTCTAGTGAGCCATTTTTAACATGTGAGCTGCAATTTGATCGAGTGGCAAAACTTTATCAGCAGCATTCAATTTTATGGCTTCTTTGGGCATTCCAAAAACAACACAGGATTTTTCGTCCTGGGCAATGGTTTTCGCTCCGGCTTCTTTCATTTCAAGTAAACCTCTTGCTCCATCATCTCCCATACCGGTCATAATGATACCAATGGCATTTGCACCTGCATATTTTGCTGTTGATCGAAAAAGAACATCAACCGATGGCCTGTGCCTGTTCACCAATTGTCCTTCTTTTACTTCCACATAATACCGGGCGCCACTTCGTTTTAATAGCGTATGGTAATTTCCCGGAGCAATTAAAGCCCTACCACGAATCACCGAATCGCCGTTTGCTGCTTCCTTAACAGTAATATTACATAAATCGTTTAAGCGCTCAGCGAAAGATGTAGTAAACTTTTCGGGCATGTGCTGCACAATAACAATTCCCGGAGAATCGGGAGGTAATGCCTTTAAAAAGTCGGTTAAAGCTTCGGTACCACCTGTTGATGCACCCACAGCAACAACCAGTTCGGTGGTTTTTATCATACTGTGATTATGGCTTGGAGGTAAAATAGCATCGGCAGAATATTTTGGAATAACCTGAATGGACGGACTGGATACTTTTCGCTTTACCCGCGCATGCCCTGCCCCTTTAATTGCTTCACAAATTCGAATTTTCGATTCGTAAATAAAATCCTTGGAGTACATTTGGGGTTTAGTTATTATCTCAACGGCGCCATACTCTAAAGCCCTAATTCCAGTAGCCGTTCCTTTGGCTGTTAAACTGGAAATAATTACCACGGGAATTGGATGTTGCGACATTATTTTACGCAAAAATGTTAAGCCATCCATGCGAGGCATTTCAATATCTAAAGTAATAACATCGGGAACTTCGTTACGTATTTTTTTTGCAGCCATATAAGGATCCGAAGCAGTTCCCATTACTTCCAACTCTGGATCAGATTTAATGATTTCCGATAAACTTTGTCGAACCACAGCAGAGTCGTCTACTATAAGTACTTTTATTTTATCTTTAAACATTCAACTGGTATTAAAGTTTTTTAATTAATCCAAAATCTCAATTCGCGTCTTTAATCTGGCGCTGGACATAACGTTGTTTCACTTCACCTGAATGGGTATGAAAAATAATCTTACGCCCAAATTTACCTCCCACACTCTGGCTTACTATTTTAATATTTTCTTCTTTTAATATATCAAAAGCTAATTTAATATTTCTTTCGCCAATATGAAACTGTGGCGATTTTGTATCAATAACTTCTCCACCACCAAATACCTTAGCGACTATGTTATATTTTTTACTTCCGAACGAATACATTTTTTCGAGTAATTTCTCGATGGCAATGTTGCCATATTTTGGCGATGCTAATCCTTCGCCATTCCAGTAAGGGAGCATATAATGACACATTCCGCCTGTTCCCATTGTTTGATCCCAGAAACAAACTGCCACACACGAACCTAATATGGTATTTATCTGGTGTGGTTCGTCACTTGCAAATAAAGCAGCAGGATATAAAAAATGTGACTTGATATTATCCATTGAACTAATTAAAAAGTTTCTGTATCAATATCTGCATCAAAATCCCGTTCGTCGAAAAAGAGTTCATTGCCATCAAAAGCAAATCCACTTACCTGAGATTCGTTTTCCGGAATGGAAATGGTAAAATTAGCTCCCTTTTCCAGCTCGCTCTGAATATCAACACTTCCGTTTAACAAATCCAACAATGCTTTGTTTATGGATAAGCCTAGGCCATGACCACGATGTATTGAGTTGATTCCGGAATCGAGCCTTTTAAAACGATCGAATATTATTTTCTGATTATCGAGCGATATCCCCTTTCCATAATCCTTTACAGAAACTATCAGATTTTTATTATCCACTGATGCTTGAATATCAATATTTTGCTCATCGTAACTAAATTTTACGGCATTGCTCAAAAGATTGGATAAAATAAGCCTTAACTTTTCAGGATCTGTCTTAAAAAAGAATGGCTTGCCATGCTCTGTTTCAACATTAAATGTAAAATTAATTTTCAGTTTCTTTTTCTTACCTTCGTACTTAAACGACTCAACCACACTCTCTATTAGATGCTTAACATCTACATTAAGAATTTCAGGAAATATTTCTCCTGCTTCCAGCTTAGCAGCAACAAAGATGTTCCGTAACTGAAAATCGAGATTAAATGCCTCTGAATAGATTAACGAAACCATCGAAATTACCTTCTTCCAGTTTTCTTTTTCGACCGATAATATATTTTTTGATAATGCTAAGATGGAAGCAAATGGATTAATAATTTCGTTGGTGATATTTGAGATAAAATGACTTTTTAATGCTTCAGAATCTTCCAGTTTACGATTCACTTTTTTCAGTTCTTCGTTTAAACTTTGCACTTCGTCGAGAGAACGTTTATTCTGCTCGAATCGCTTTTTTAATTCATCGATTAATTCTTTATCGCTTAGATCGCTCATAATAGTTGGTTTTATATACGTCTGAAAATGGTTGGCTTAATCTGTTGTAATGGCACATCCATACCAATAATTGATTCGGAATGACCTATAAAAAGATACCCTCCGCTTTTAATCTTAGTACAAAGTTTATTAATAACTTCTTCCTGGGTTTCCCTGCTGAAATAGATTAATACATTTCTGCAAAAAACCACATCAAATATTTCGGGTAAATTATAAGTATCACTCATAAAATTTAAACGCGAATACTTAATTTTAGCTCGCAGATTTTTTACAATACGTACCGTTTTTTTATCCTTGTCTTTACTTCGCAAAAAGTATCTTTTTTTTAGTTCAAGAGGAATATTAACAATACGCTCCTCTTTATATATAGCAGTTGATGCATCTTGCAGAATTTTTGAGGAGATATCAGTTCCCAGAATGGAGTAATCGAATCTTGGATTTTTCGCTTTAAACTCTTCCAACACAATGGCTATGGTATAAGGCTCTTCGCCACTGGAGCATCCTGCACTCCATATTTTAAGATGATTATTATGCTTCGTATGATGAAACTCAGGCAATACATTGGAATTCATAAAATCGAAATGTACGGGTTCCCTAAAGAAATCTGTTTTATTGGTACTCACCACATCAAGCATATGTATGATTTCATTTTTTTGCCCTTCGTCGCTAAAAACAAAATCGGCATATTCCTTAAACGAAATAATTTTTAGTTCGCGCAAACGTTTTTGCAAACGACTTTGCAACATTACTTTTTTAACGGGGGGCATTTTAATGCCCGATTGTTTATAAACAAAATCGCTTAACCGATTAAAATCTTCATCGGTCATTTTAGCACTAAAAATTTTACTTAATGTATCGTCTACCATTTGTTTGTTTTTTTTAAAGAGAGGGAATTTAATTTCCCTCTCTGAATCAAAAGATTTCTAAAAATATGAACCCTAACCTAAATATCTATGAAAACCTTTTGAGTTAATGTATTGAGTTAATTAGAATTTTTCATAACCATCGTCCAAATCATCGTACATTTTTAAATCAATGCCCCCGTCTTTCTTATCATTTTTTATTTCATTCTTTCTGTTTTCTATTTTGGGCTTATCACTTTTAACTTTATACTCTTTCTTTTCCGACTTTTGAACTTTACTGAATATCTTTTTTTGGCCGGTAGAGAAATAAGAGATGTTATCTTTTAATTGCTGAGCCTGGCTGGCTAGTTCTTCAGAACTTGTTGCAAGCTCTTCCGAAGCAGCAGCATTCTGCTGTGTTACCTGATTTAGCTGTTGAATTGCATTATTTACCTGATCGGCACCTGAGTTCTGCTCTAAACTTGCAGCAGAAATTTCCTGAACCAGTTTTGCGGTTTTACCAATTTCAGGCATAATTTTACCCATTAACTCCCCGGCTTCTTCGGTTACTTTTAAACTGCGTGTTGAAAGACTTACAATTTCGTCGGCGGCAACTTTACTTCGTTCAGCTAATTTTCTTACTTCAGCTGCAACCACAGCAAATCCGCGTCCGTGCTCTCCTGCCCGGGCAGCTTCCACAGCCGCATTAAGCGCCAATATATTCGTTTGAAATGCAATATCGTTTACAACTGAAATTTTATCAGCAATTTGTCGAATAGAGCTTAAGCTCTCTTGCGCTGCTGATGCAACTTTTTCAATGCCACTAGCTGCTTCAATTGATATCTTTTCTGTTTGTTGTGCATTATCGGTATTTTGCTGGATATTCGAAACCATTTCTTCCATAGACGAAGAAACTTCTTCGGCAGATGAAGCCTGTTCACTTGCTCCCTGCGATAATTGTTGCGATCCAGAGCTTACCTGCTGACTTGCCGATGCAATGTTATCTGCACTTAAATCAACACTCTCGACAATATCACGCAACTGAATAACCATTCGGTTTAGTGCTTTGGCCAACATACCTACTTCATCTTCCTGATCCAGCTCGATGGTGGCAGCCAAATCTCCATCGGCAACTTTTCCTGCAAACTCGACGCCTTTATTTAAAGCAACAGTTATACTTCTTGAGAAAATGGTGACGATTAGTACAAATATTGCAACTGCCAGCATCACAGAGATGATTACTGAATTGCGAACCTCACCCAAATACTTAAACAAAATATCTTCATGAAACGATGCCGCTACGTAGGAATCAATTTGCGGGATGTATTCAAAATACTGAAATTTCATTCTTCCTTCTGCAGTTTCGGGCCATTTATATCGAGATTTTCCTTTATCTGAATTAGCATTTATGATTTGCTTAAAAACTGTAAAATCAGAAATATTGTTTCCTTCGTCTGTTGGATGGATTACAAGAGTACCATCACTTGAAACAAGGAACGGATATCCATCTTCAAAATATACTTTACTGTCAAATATTTCTTTTAAACCCTTTAAATCCTTTTCATTAACCCCAACATAAAGCATTCCCTGTACTTGACCATCAATGTAAATAGGCTCATAAACCGTTAAATAGTAATCGTCAACTACAAAAGCCCTTCCTTTGTATGTTTGTCCGGATTCGACAGCCTGCACTACGGGAGAATTGTTTGGAATGTAAGTTCCAATTGCTCTTGCACCATTCTGATTTAATACATTGGTAGTAATTCTAAGATACCCGCCCTGTATTTTCTGAAATATGGTTGATGTGGCACCAGTCAATTCTTTAATTTGATCAACCAAGGTGTTATTGTTGTATAAACTATTGCCTCCCACCTCTAGTGCATTAATTGTTACTTGTTTCGAGTTTAAAGAAACCTGGTCGGTTGCATTAACCGATATGGTTTCTTCAGATAACTTTAATGACTCAAAAGAATAAAAGAATTCATGTGCAGTTTTCATTGCATAATGAACACGATCCTGGCTATTGGCAATTTCGACTTCAATTATTTTTACCAAATCGTCCAGCGATTCATACATTCTTGTATCAGCATCTTCCATAATCCTGTTTTTATGAGCATTATAGTTATAGAAGCCAAGCGCAACCAAAATGATTACTACTATCGCGCTCAGAATAAGATTGAGCCGTAATCCGATTTTTAAATTATTTAGTTTCATAAGCAATTATTTATTAGTTTGTTGTTGTTTAATTATTAGTTTGTTGTTGTGTTTTGAGTTTACTTTTTTTCTTTCTTATTGGCGCTTTTTTCAACTTTCATTTCGCCTTCTTTTGTTTTTTCCTTTACCTGTATTATTTCATCGCTGGAAAAAACCTTTTCCATATCCAGTAACATAATAAACCGGTCGTCTACTTTTGCCATTCCGTAAATGAATTCCGATTTGTATTTACTACCGATGCTTGGTGGCGGTTGAATTTGAGATTCTTCGATTTCCAGAACTGCCTGTACTGAATCAACCAACGCTCCTACTTGTACAATATCTCCTTCCATATCCACTTCCATAACAACGATACAAGTATTGGTGGTATATTCTGTTGGTGTCATTCCAAATTTTATTCTGGTATCGACAACAGGAAGCACTGTTCCTCGAAGATTAATTACTCCTTTCATGTATTCCGGAGCTTTTGGAACTTCTGTAATCTTTGTCATTTCAAGAATATTAAGCACTTTGCCAACATGTGCAGCAAATTGTTCTTCTCCCAGGTTAAATGACAGATACGAATTAATTTTTGTAGTCGTTTCGTTATTCATAATAATATCCTCCTGAATTTTTATTTCTATTTTTTCTGTACGTTAATTTTATCATGCGAAAATTGATTAATAATTTTATTGGTATCCAAAACCAGAGCAACTGTACCATCTCCAAGAATGGTTGCACCTGAAACAATTTCTTGTTTTTTATACAATTTACCCAAGGTTTTTAATACGGCCTGATATTCGCCAACTACCTCGTCCACTACGAGGCCAATTTGTTTATCTTCATAACTTACAACAATTACTTGCTCAACATCCTGATCCGATTCTTCCAGATCAAATTCTTCGCGTAAGTAGTAAAATGGTATTTGATCACCATCTAATACAATTAAGTTATTGTATGTGTTAACTACTTCAGAATGATTTGTTGCATATATTTTATCTACCACCGATAAAGGCATTACATAATGATTATGTGCAATTTTAACAAGTAAACCATCGATTATAGATAGTGTTAGTGGCAGCCGAATGGTAAGTGTTGTTCCAACATTCACATCAGAATCAATTTCCACTTCACCACGTATTTCTGCTAACTTCCGTTTTACTACATCCATTCCCACACCGCGTCCTGAAACATCGGTAACATTCTGTGCTGTTGAAAATCCTGGCAAGAACACCAAGTCGAGTATTTCCTTCTGACTTAAAACTGAATCTTTTTTAATAATTCCTTTTTGTATTGCTTTAGCTCTAATTTTTTCCGGATCGATCCCTGCACCATCGTCGTGAATTTGTATGTGAACGTTAGCGCCTGAGTAAAAGGCTTTTAATAATATCTTACCTTGCTCTGGTTTATTTAATTTTTTTCTAATATCGGCCGATTCGATTCCATGATCGATACAGTTTCGTAAGATATGCAATAGCGGATCGGTTAAAGACTCGATAATTGTTTTATCCAACTCGGTATCGGCACCTTCGGCTGTAAATACTACGTTTTTGCCAAGTTCCTTTGAAAGATCGCGTACCAGTCTTTGAAAACGGGTTAGCATGGTTTCGATAGGAACTAACACAATATCGAACGCATTATCGCGTAACTGTCGCGAAAGCTTTTGAACATTCTCTGCTATGGTTAATAGTTCAGTATCATCCGAATTTTCTGCATATAAACTTAATCGAGCCTGAGTGGTTACCAATTCGCTTACCAGATTCATTAACTGATCCAGTTTATCGGATGAAACACGAATACTTGAAATGACATTCTCTTTAACCGAAGGAACAGGCCCTTTTTGTGTTAATTGTTCTTCGAGTTCTTTTGAAACTGTTGTTACTGATTTCTGCGAATTTGCTTTTATAATTTTCTGTATTTCGCTTACACCAACATCTGTACGTTCGATTGCCATCTTCGAAATCTCATCAACAATTTCCTTATTTAAAGTAGCATCAAAATCGGCCACCTGGTTAATTTCCAATTTACATTGATCTTCGATAAAAATAAAAACATCGGTTATTGAATTAACATCTTCGTCGGTAGCAAGCAATATTTCCCAATAGGTATAACATGTGGTTACATCCATTTTATCAATGTTGGGAACTTTATTAAAATGAGCAAAAACCTTACAATTACCTAAAGTATGCAGTTCATCCAAAAGAAACAGAGGATTAGTACCGTCTTTAAAAATATCATGTTCGGGTTCAAAATAGATGTAATAGGTTTTAATATTCTGGCTGGCTGAGTCTGTTACTTTTTCATCTTGTTTTGCTTCCTGAATGATAGCTTTATCGCCTTCAATAATTCGTTTAATTTGAATCGATAAGTCGGCATGCTTGGCCCTGATTTCTGGTGAATCGAGATTATCGACCGTTAACAAAACTTTCATATGATCCACCGATGCTAACGTAACATCTAGCAAATCGCGGGTAATTTTAAGTTTGCCTTCACGAACTAAATCGTATATGGTTTCCAAATGATGAGTAAATTCACTTAATAAGTTAAACCCAAACATAGCTCCACCGCCCTTAAGCGAATGCATTGCCCTGAATATACGTTCGACCAGTTCTTTGTTTTCGGTATCTTTTTCGATAACCAGCAAAGCATCTTCCAGATCGTTGATATTATCTGTAGCTTCTTCAATAAATTTATTTCTGAATTTATCCATTATCGTAGTACTTTTTTAAGTGCAGCAATTAATTTAGCAGGTACAAACGGTTTAATAATCCAGCCAGTGGCACCAGCGTCTTTTGCTTCCATTTTTTTTGAAGCTTGCGATTCGGTAGTTAAAAATAAGATGGGAATTCGTTTATAACTATCCATTGCACGCACATTTTTTATAAGTTCTATTCCATCCATCACTGGCATATGCAAGTCGGTAATAATCAAATCAATCGGACTCCCATCAAGGTATTTTAAGGCATCTTTTCCATCGACACCTACTAAAACATTGTAGCCTTCGTTTTCCAGCGTAAAACTTACAACTTCCCTGATACTTTCAGAATCATCAACTATTAAGATGTTTTTGCTCATAACTTTAGATCTTTATTTTTTTAACTCAATATTTTTATCAAATCAGCATTCACGAATAGGGATTTAATGTCGTCAGAAAGGTGAGCTTCTATGCTTACATTCTTCTTCATTTTCTGTGCAGTTTGCTTAATTGAATAAAAAAACTGTACAAATGTTAAATCCATATTGGAAATATTTTTTAGGTGAAATTCTATTTCATCATACTTTTTAACTGCATCCGTAATTTTACTGTGCATTTTTTCAATCGAGAAAATAGTAAGTTCGTTTTCGAGTAGAATACTTACTTTTTTTTCACCTTTCTTTTTGGAAGGTTTTATCTGAATATTTTTAGTATCTGCGCTCATATATTTTTATTTTAGAAAAATTCAATATCTCCATCATCATCACTTTCGACATAATCGTCTAACTCTTCTCCTTTAGTAACCTTATCGTGAATTATATGCTCTGTTTCCATCGTATAATACTCTTTCAGCTGTTCCAGGTTTTCGTCTTTTGTTTTAGCCGATTCATCATCAATTTTTAAGTTGTAGTTAATTGTGTTTAGTTCAGTAATAATCTCTTCTATAATACTTTCGAAATAATCGTAGTATTTAATATTTGCAATCGATTTTCTAATATTGTCTAAAACTTCTTTACTAATTAACTGATTACCTGAGAGTGCTGAATTAATCTTTTCCCTTACGGTATTAAGTTTTACGGCTACCTCTTTAATTGCTGTAAAATCTGCACTTAGGTTAAGCTCGTTATGTTGTGTAATAAATCCCTGAATTCGGGCTTTAATGGGCAACAATTTATCTATCAACTCTTCCAGCGTTGTTCCATTGGTGCGAATTTCTATATTTAGCTCTTCGACCTGCAGAATAGCTTTGGAAATATTTTCGCTTACACCGGGAACATTCTTAAGTTCAACAAACAGTGTATTTGTTAAGTCTGCTAACTTATTATTCAGATCTTTAAACATTCTGGAATATATGTCAGATTGTTTTAACTGATTATCAATCAAAACCACATCTTTATACAACTTTTTGTTCTGGTCGAATTTAGTTAACAATCCTTCTTCGGTAGTTTTAATCTGATCTGTAATTTCTCTGAATAATTCTATTTCACTATTCTGATCGGTATCATTAATAGTACCGCACATTTCAGAAATCCCTTTCATATTATCACCAATCTGCATGAAATTGTTAATTATAATCTCAATGGCCGACTGATATTCTTTATTAGCCTGAATTAATTGTGCTGCCTGCAAACCGGCAATATCGCGAACTCTAAGAAAAAACTTGGCCTTTTCGTTCATATGTGTATCATTCGGCTCTATATTTTCAAATTGGTTCAGCTCATTGAGGATATCTTTATGCGTTTGTTGTATATGCTCCATTTTTTGCTTAATAATATCCTGATATTGAAGCTTCTTAATAATATCACTGATACTATCGGCAGACTTTTCTGTTTTTTTTCTGATTGTTGGAATACAATGTTTGTTGCTGTTAAATTTTTCCTCAACAATATCGATGCGAGATTTAACTATACTTAAAAGATGCTCGATATTTACTTCGCTCTGGTTTTTTATCAAAGAAAAATTCGATATGGATATTTTTGTTATTTTGCTAAGATGGTTTAGGTTTTTGGAGATTCTTTCAGCGAATAACTTTAACTCATCAATACTTCTGTCGATGGATTTGCTTATTTTAGCCAGATTATCATTCTGATCGGTATAGGATATGGTTAAGTTTAGGTTCGCAATTAAGTATTTAAGGCTCATTAAATTTTGAGCATAATTTTTTATCGGGAAAAATATAAAGCGCAAATGACTCGATAACTCTTCCATAAATTTCATGGTAACCGTAATCCGATTATCAAATAGTTCAATCTGGTTTTTCAGATTATCATAAAACTCATGTATTTCTTTATATAAAGATATATTTTCGTTGTTATCGTAAAGCGCTAAAACTTCATTTACGTTATCGGATATTATTTTTGATTGGCTATATAATTTTTTAAAATCATCGTTCAGTTTTAAAAAATCATCGGCAGAACATTTATGAAGCGACATTAACTTATTGTCGATTCCCGAAAATATAGTTGAAATTTCTTTGATTGAGTAAGTCTCAAGTAGTGCTTTTATTTTGATTCTATCTTCCTGCATGCCTGATATTTCTTAATTAAGCTTTTTAATTGATAAGGCCCTGTAAACTTTTTGTAAAAAATCCGGAATATTTATTGGTTTTTCGATCACATCAACTGCTCCCATATCCCTGGCTTTAATCTTATTTTCATCATTAGCAAATGCAGTTACTATAATAATAGGTATCTGGTCGAACTCCGGATTGTTTTTTAGCTTTCGTAATAAATCAAAGCCATTCTCGTTTGGCATTAATAAATCGAGTAAGATTAAATGTGGAATTGTCTTTTTTAATGATGATTCCGCATCTTTCACACTAAAAGCAATTTCAACATCAAATCCATCATCTTCCAAAATGGCTTCCAGTAAAACCAAATTGGTTTCAGAATCGTCGACAACTAAAATTTTTGTATTATTTTTCATTTTACCAATCAAATTTATGCGTTAATCAAATTCTGCGTTCCTTTATTTATCTGACTTCTTGTTTTCTTCGTTTTATTAAAATGATATTTGTAAATTTATGAGCTTCGCAAATGAATAGCAACGAATTTAGAATGAGATTGCTTACTGTTAAGCGATGATTTAAATCACCAAAAAATGGGTATGCAAATCATTTTTAAGCAAAAGTTTTTTATATTTACATAAACAGCATCTTATGAAAAAGGATATCGATACCGATCTTTTTTTAAATCATTTAATCAGTACAAAGACTCTTTCCGAAAAGGAAATTGAACTTGTTTTGGACCATAGTAATCATGTAACGTATAAGAAAAAAGATATTATATTTAAACAAAATACTTTTACATCCCATGTTATGTTTATTAAATCGGGATTAGTAAAAGTTTTTAAAGAAGGCCGAAATAATAAATCCATCATTTTAAAAATTGCTACTCCCGGAAATTTTTTGGGCTTAATATCCATTTTTGGCGAAAGCACTTTTCAATACTCTGCAACAGCAATCGAAGAATGTGAAATTACTTTTATCGATATCAATGTGTATTATGATCTTATTGAAAATAATGGCAAATACGCAAGTTCGATACTTAAAATATTAAGCACCGATAACCTTTATATATTTGATAAATTATTATCGCAATACCAAAAACAATTACCCGGAAAAATAGCCGATTTAATATTATATTTTTCGGAACAGATATACCAGTCGGCTCATTTCGAATTTCCTTTAACCCGGAACGAGTTAGCCGAGTTTGCAGGAACCACCAAAGAAAGTATGATTCGAACGCTTACCGAATTTAAAAATGATAAAATCATTGATTTGGATGGAAAATCGGTTAAAATTAATAGTATTGATATTGTAAAAACCTTAAGCAAGATTGGATAGCAAATTATGAAGAAATACAATTTTCTGATTGTTGATGATATTTTTATGAACCGGCTTCTTTTAAAAGAGATAATTAGCGAGCTGTGTAATTCATATAAAGAAGCGAAGAATGGGAAAGAAGCAATTGACATTATACAAGAAGAAAACATTGACATTATTTTAATGGATATTGAAATGCCTGTAATGAATGGTGTAGAAACAACCAGATACATAAGAACTCAAATGCCTTATCCGAAAAACAAACTACCCATTATTGCTTTAACAGCGCATAACCCGGATGACTTTTTTGACGATTACAACAATGCAGGTTTCGATAAGCTTTTAACCAAACCCTACTCTTTCAAAAAAATCTTAGATACAATCTCATCCTTCGGACTATAAAAAATGAACTATGAAAAATCGTGTAATTAGCATATTCGTAATTGCAGTTTTTGCATTTTGTATAAGCTCGTGTGATAAACCAGATGAAAAACTTTTTGAAGATGGAGTTCATACTGAGCTGGCAAAGATTCGAAACAAACAATTAAGCAACATTAAGTATTATATCTCTTTTAATATTCCGGAAGAAACCCAAAACAACATTACCGGACATGAGATTATTGAGTTTGACTTTAATGCTGTAGATGATCTACCTTTGATTATAGACTTTCGAAATCCTGCTGATTTTATAAAGTCGGTTAAAATAGATGGTAAACCAATTAAATACACTTTCCAGAACGAACACATTGTAATTCGCTCGAAATATTTAAACCATAAGAAAAATCGAATTGAGATTGAGTTTATTGCCGGAAACCGCGCTTTAAACCGCAACGATGAATATTTATACTCACTTTTTGTTCCGGACAGAGCCTGCACCGCATTCCCCTGTTTCGATCAACCTTCGCTAAAAGCAAAGTTTCAGCCCGAGATTACAGTTCCGAAGGAATGGATTGCTGTATCCAATGCTTCTCTTATTGAAAAAAAATCCGATCAGGATAAGGAGATTTATATATTCGATGAATCGGAACCAATTAGTACCTACCTGTTTTCATTTGTTGCAGGCAAATTCGATTCAATTTCCAAAACATACGAAGACAGAACCCTAACAATGTATCATCGGGAAGATGACGAAGAAAAGCTCAAGCGCAATACTGAAATACTTTTTGATTTAAAGTACAGCTCATTAAAATGGCTCGAAGAATATACACAAATTAAATATCCTTTTAAAAAGATGGATTTTATAATTATTCCATCCTTTCAATATTCAGGAATGGAACATCCGGGAGCAGTTTTGTATCGCGATTCCAAAATGTTTTTAGACGAATCGGCTACCATTCGGAATGAACTTGACCGAGCCAATTTAATTGCACATGAAACCGCTCACATGTGGTTTGGCGATTTGGTTACCATGGAATGGTTCAGCGAAGTATGGCTAAAAGAAGTATTTGCCAATTTTATGGCAGGTAAAATAGTGAATCCGCAATACCCGGATATAAATCATGATTTAAACTTCTTAATAAACCATTATCCGGCTTCGTATTCGATTGACCGGACGAAAGGTGCAAATCCGATTGAGCAGGATTTAGACAATATGAAAAATGCAGGCACTCTCTATGGGTCGATCATTTACCATAAAGCACCAATTGTTATGAATCAACTTGAGAAAATTACGGGTGCAGAAAAGCTTCAGGAAGGTTTGCAGCAGTATCTTTCCGAAAATATTTATGGAAATGCCACCTGGGATGATTTAATTCAAATTCTGGATGCAAAAACAGAATTTGATCTAAACAGCTGGAGTAAGTCGTGGGTTTACGAGCCAGGAATGCCCCATTATACGATGCAAAAAGCTTATAATGAAAATAATCAGTTAACATCGCTTATTATTGAACAGGCTGATCCTGCTGAACAAGGCAGGATGTGGTCGCAAGATATAAGTATCGCAGCAAAATTTGATCGTGAAATTAAACAGTATCAAGTTGCACTAACTGATACATTTAACGTGGTTGACTTAAGCGATATGCAAAGTAATCCAGGTTATATATTCCCAAATTCGGATGGTTTAGGATATGGTTACTTTTATTTAGAAAATGAATCAAAAGATCAGATTCTTAGTACACTTGGAGAAAATCAGGATCCTGTTACACGCTGCGCCATGTACATTTCGTTGTGGGAAAATATGTTAAATCAGAATATTAAACCAACTAATTTGTTAGATGCTTATTTACATTCACTTGATTTCGATCAAGATCCACAGAACATTACTCTGGTACTTAATTACATACAAACTTTATACTGGAAATTTTTAACCCAGAAGGAAAAAGCCATTCGCACTCCATTGATTGAAAAGAAGCTTTGGGATAAGATGAAAGAAACACATAATGCGAGTATAAAATCATCTTTATTTAAGGCATACTATCATATCTTAAACACTCCGGATGAATTAGAAAAATTGTATCAGATATGGAATAAACAATTGGAAATTAAAGGATTAAAATTGTCGGAAAATGATTTTACCAACATTGCTTTGGACTTGTGTGTTAAAAACCATCCTAAGACATCAGAAATAATTAAAGACCAGTTGGATAGAATTAATAATGAAGAAAAGAAAAATCGTTTTGAGTTTATTCAGGCAGCAATTACCAATCGCAAGAATTTCTTTGAAAGTTTAAAAGATGAACAAAACAGGGAAAAAGAACCCTGGGTAATTGATGCGCTTTATTATTTGCATCATCCATTAAAAGCAGAAGAATCCGTTCAGTATATCAGGCCTTCGTTAGATATTTTAAAAGAATTACAGCGTACCGGAGATATCTTCTTTCCAAAACAATGGCTCGATGCATGCTTTAGCGGGCATTCAAGTATTGATGCCGTTACAGAGGTTAATGTTTTTTTAAATGAAAATGCGGATTATCCGATCAATTTAAAAAATAAAATCCTGCAATCTACCGATATGGTTTTCAGGGCAAGTATCATAAAAAAGGAATAAAAAAAGCAGGTACTTACCTGCTTACTTATTCTTGTTCCGAGAGGCTATTGAGCCGTTCGAGTAAATCCAGATTTTGTTGGTACATTTCGTGAATCACAGTACGATAATAATCCTTTAAATCTTCTCCGTTTTGCGGTGGATGATTTACTTTATATATAAGATTTAACCTGGTTTGTTCAACATCATGTAAAATATCTAATACATTCTCCACATTGCTTACCGGAGAATAGTTCAAAAACGAAAACCCCTCAGTCATCATCTGGTTTGCCAGAAAATTTATATCCTTTTTTATATCTCTGCAACTTGCCATAAAATCAGTTTATTAATACATCAATTTGAGAGTAAGTTATAGGATATAAATTTAAAATGCAAAAACTTTAGTAAAAAATAACATCCAATTTTTATTAAACCGGATGTTATTCGAAAATAGAATTGTTAGTTTTTTTTTACTCCTTTAAATTATTATTAACAAACACCTTATCCTGCGACAAATCATTCACTTTGAGAATATTGTATCCATCAAAATATTTAATAATCGAAACATCGACATTTTCGAAACCTGAATTGTGATACCATTTAACGAATCGATAATTGGCCTGCAACAAATCTTTCTCATAATTTAAAATGCAATGTGAAAAATCCGGCCCGAAATCATTCAATGCGGAAAAGAAATAAAACCCGACATCGTAACCATGAATAGACATTTGAGATGGTTCCGAACTATAAATATCCCGGTACTTTAAAACAAAATCTTTTACATCTTTTTGATGATAGTCGATAAAAAATGGTGTGGCAATACTTAAATTCAAATTAAAGTAATACTCGGGATCTACGTTACTAAAACGCTGCCATCGCGATAAACCAATAACTTTTATATTTTGTCCGAACGTTTTTAAGGTATTAAGGTTAGTAACCACATCGGTAACAAAGGCTTCATCGTTCGACGGTACAATAAAAATATTTTCTTTTTCCTTATCCAGAGCATGTTCAATTACATTAATACTATCGGCAAAAACAACTTCTTTAAACTGAATATTGTTAATTAGAGTATCGTATGAGATATATGAAAAGATTTTGTCTTTAACCATTTGCACACTACCATATGCAAGGCTGTCGCCCGTATGCACCATTATAATATTTTTATCATGAAAACCTGCCACGTATTTGGCAAACTTATCGATTTGGGCATTAAACGAAGGATAAATCTGGAACATGTTTGGATTGTTATCAACAAAACTCAGATTATCCATTAAAGGCGATACTACTTTTATGTTATTGTTTTTTGAAAATTCCGAGACCAGTTTAACTTCATCATTAAACACCGGGCCAATGATTAAATCCATTGTTTTTAACTCGGGAAATTCCAGGATTTCTTTAACCCGAGTTGTATCTCCAGCAGTATCATATACATGAAGGTTTACTGAGATTCCGGTACGTTTTAAAGAATCCAACGATAACAATAAGCCTTCGTAAAACTCTATAAAACTATACGATTTAGGATAAATATGATAAGGCTCATAATACACACGTTCATAGATCTTTTCACCAAAATCGTCTACTTCGGAAGAATCAACATAAAACTCTTCGTCATTTTCATCCAAATAAAAAGGCAGCATTAATGCAACCTGAAAAGGTTCAGATTGCTGATAATGACCTTTATCACATTCGGTAAATCCAATTGAATCTGAGTAAGCCAGGGATGTTCTGTATTCGTATACAGTAGAATCTTCTGTGGTTTCGTCCACTTGTAACAACATCGATTCAGATACTTCACCACGAATTTTGGGTATTTTAAGAACCTGGCCAATTTGAATAATCTGATCTACCTCCGGGTTATGCTCGCGGAAAAGTTCTTCTGAAATTTCGTATAAGCGGGTTAAAGAAAAAATTGTTTCGTCTTTTTCTACCTTGTGGTAAATAAAATCACTTTCTATTTTAATAGTATCCAGAGCAACATCACTTTCCGGAATTTTTTTATAAGAGTCGACCACATCCTGCGACTTTGGGATTTTAACGATTTGATCGATATTTATACCATAACGAACCGTTGGGTTGCAGGTTATTATATCTTCCTGTGAAACATTATATTTTTTCGACAACGAAAATAATGTTTGCCCTTTTTTAACTCGATGATAAATGTAGTCCTTTTGTTTATTTTCTATACTTTCTTTATGGCTTTGAACCACAGGTATTTTAAGTGCCTGGCCAACTTGTAAACCCAGAAATATTTCAGGATTTTCTTTTGCAATATCCTTTTGCGATACATTGTAGGCGTTACTTAAAGAGAATAGGGTTTCTCCTTTCTTTACAATATGCACATAATAGGCCTGTCCGCCAATAATTACTTTATCAGTCGATTTTTTTATTACAATGGTATCATTTTGTGCAAAAGATATATTTACCCAAGAAATTATAAGTAAAAGAAATAAAAGACGTTTCACGTTTTTTAGGTTTAGTTTTGATAAATGAACATAAACTATACTAAATTTATTGTACAGCACACAAAATTACATGAACTCTTCGAATAAAAAAAACAGAGAGTGTCCAAAAAGTAATCATTCCGAATACTGACAGTTATCGTCAGCATGAAGGAATCCTTAAATTTCAATGGTCTAATAATAAAAAGATTACTTCTTCGTTCCTCATCGTAATGACGTTGCTTTTTTCTTTTTTGACACCCTCTTGTTTTGACAATCTATCGAATTTAATTTTCTCTTAGAACATATTCGTCGTATTCAATTTCGAATCTTAGTTTATGAATTGATTCTTCCTGAGCCAGGGATATGAAAACATCCCGCATAGCTTTGTCGTTAACTCTTTTAGCTAAGGCACTATACAATTTAAATGCGGCTTTTTCTTTATTCATTGCCAATATCAAAGCATCCTGATAACTCATATCCGGAGTTGGTTTTACATTGACCGTGTAATCGGCAATTTTTAAATCTGCAATATCCTTACTTTCAAGTTCAAAAGTGCCTTCTTTCTTAATTTTTATTAAACGCGTTTTATGCGTAATTTCTTCTTGTGCAAAATCCTGGAAAACATATCGCATATCTTCAGTTTTGGCATTTTCGGCCAGCTGATTATAAAAATCAACCGCCTCTTGTTCTGCATTAATTGCAAAATCAAGAATATCGTCTATTGAATTAAATTCTTTCATTGTAATCAAGTTTTTAGGTAAAATAAGTTCTAATTTTCAACAGCAACTTTATATTCTTTATGTATCCTTTTAAATGATTCCTTAAAGTGCTCATCAAAATATTTAACTACATAGTCGCATCCATGTTTGAAAAGTTTATTCCGGTTATCCTTTTCGGTATAAACAAAGTCATAATTTTTATTTTTATCCACATGCGATAATAAGTCATAGATTTCATTGCGCACATCTTCCAGTGTAACTGTTTTTTGACCCGTTAATTGATTCAGAATATTTAATAATTGCTGATAATTCTCCATCTCTACTTTTCCTGTAAACTGCTTTTCGAATACCTGAATATTTTTCTGTGTATTGGTAAAGCTGCCCGATGTTTCAATCGGGAATGTGGCTGGCAAGATTAAATTTGCATGTTTGGCTGTTTCTGTCATAAAATAATCCTGAACCATAACAAACTCAGCATCGGTAAACCATTTCTGTGTTTTTGCTGTATCTGCTGCACAACCGATTGGATCTTCACCAAAGATATAGAATTTTTTAATCAGGTTTTCGTTTAATAACTCCTTCATGCATTTATCACCTAATTCGGGCAGCTCTTTTATGTTCCATTTTTTAGCCAGTTGTTTTGCATAGTTTTTATCGGCTAAATCCATGTAACCCACTCCATTTTTAGATGATACGCCCATATCAAATAATCCCTGGGAGTTATTTTTTTCTTTCAGCGAAATCAATCCATTAGCAGTTTTACCTAACTTGCCCGTAATCAGTGCCAGGTTAAATAATTCGCGACTCACATTCGATGAAACTTCTTTTTCGGAAAAAACCAGCACAGCATTCATTTCTTTATTATACTGTTCTGCAAATTCTTCAATTACACTTTGGCAGCATACACCGGCTTCCTTAACCAGTTCGTCGTAATTTTCATTGGCCAGATTCTTCTTATACTCGCTAAATCCATTGCAATGATCTTTAATAAACAAGGCATTTTGCAATCCCTTTTCAATTATTTTATAATTAATTGCTTTTACAAAGTGATAATATGATTTTATTTTTAAAGTTTTATCCACTTTATGTTCTACTGCACTTAATTCTTTATCGCTTATTAATTCAACAGGAATATTCTCAATTTCACGCGCATTGTTTATCATAAAGCTTACAACAGCATTATCCATGTTAACTTCTGAACCAAATAGATAAATTTTACTGGCATCTTTAATTTGCTCAAAAGGAACATTCAATTCTGCATTTCCGTTGTAATATCTTCCTTGTCCCACATAATGAAAAGAAGTAATGTTATTTGTTTTTGCTCCTGTTCTGGCAAGCTTTTGAATCAAGTACATTTCTTCGTTACTCAATCGAGCCCCAGCAAAAAATGCATTCTCATCCGCATCGGCACCTTTAATTTCATCTGCAATAATATCAAAAGCTTTTTTCCATGAGATGGTTTCAAAATTATCGTCCACTTTCAATAAAGGCTGAGTAATACGCTGCCTATCGTTCATTATGTTGTATCCGAATTTTGGATAACGGCAAATATTTCCATCTTTATTCACCTGGCCTTCCTTACCTGTTACTTTCCAAACAAATTCTGATTTATGATGATATTCTATTTCGCAGCCCACCGAACAATAATTACACAAAGTATTAGCTGTATCTAATTTTACCGGGCCGGGTTTAAACTGAGCATTTTCGGTAATTGCTCCGGTCGGACAGGTTGATATGCACAAACCGCACGATTCGCAATCGGTTTCAGTTAGCGATTTTCCCATACTTGGTGCAACCATGGTATCGAAACCCCGATTTACCAAACCAAGGGCGTTTGCTCCAACCACTTCTTTGCAAATCCGAACACAACGTGCACATAAAATACATTTATTATTGTCGATTTCGATAAAGGGATGAGAGAAATCGAGTTCGTGAGCATGAAACTCTCCTTCGTACTTTTTCTGATCGGCATTATACTGAGTAGAATATTTCTTTAAATCGCAAGTGAAAAACTCCGTACATCCACACTCCAGACAACGCTCTGCTTCGTGTTTTACGATTTTTTCACCATCGTAACCCAATTCCACCTCTTTAAAATTGATCCGGTCATCAGCAGGTAAAACAGGCATTTCTTCTCGCAGTTGTTTTTGATATCTACCCAGAAAATCATTTGCGCTCAATTCTTTAAAATTATCTTTTCTACTGATAAACTCTTTGGGCTCAGATTCAATTGGCAGTCCCATTAAGTACTGATGACAACTTCTGCTTGCTACTTTTGCCTGCGCAACCGCTTCAATAATGGTTGCCGGACCGGTAACACCATCACCTGCAGCAAACATAGATTTAATTCCTGTTTGCAGTGTATTTTTATCTGCATCAATATCGCCCCACCGGTTTACTTCCAGCTTGCCTTCTGTTGCATATTTATTTACATCATCTAAAAAACTAACTTCGGTTTTTTGTCCGATTGCAGCTAAAATAAAATCCAGTTCTATTTCAAATTCCGATCCTTCAATGGGAACAGGCCTTCGGCGCCCCGAAGCATCGGGTTCTCCTAATTCCATTTTTAAACAAGTCATTGATTTTAACTTACCATCTTTATGTTTATTTACTTTTGACGGATTGGTTAAAAACATATACTCTACACCTTCAACCTTCGATTCGTGAATCTCGATTGGGTTTGCGGGCATCTCTTTTTCGGTACGACGATAAATGACATAAACCTTTTCTGCACCACAGCGAACTGATGTTCTGCAGCAATCCATTGCTGTATTTCCGCCGCCAACTACTGCAATTGTTTTTCCGGTGAAGTCATATTTCTGGCCTGTCATTTCCATATTTCTCAGGAAGTCAATACCGGAGAATACATTCTCTGCATCATCTCCTTCGCAACCAATAAGAGTTCCACGCTGAGATCCTATGGTCAGTATTACCGAATCGTATTGTTTCTTTAGCTCTTGGTATGTTAAATTATCACCTAACTTTTTATTGTAATAAATATTGGCTCCCAGTTCGGTAACAGCAGCTACTTCCCTATCTAAAATATCATTCGGTAACCGATACTCCGGAATTCCATATCGCAACCAACCACCCGGATTTGGACTTGCTTCGTAAATATCGCACTGATGGCCTTTCTGTTGCAAAAAGTAAGCAGACGATAAACCACCCGGGCCGGCTCCTATAATAGCAACCTTCTTACCAGTTGATTTTTCTATTTTAGGAACAAATCTTGTTTCCGACAATAAATCCTGATCTGCTGCAAAACGTTTCATATAGTCAATTCCTACAGCAGCACCTTCATCAAGATAATTGCGGCGGCAAGCAACTTCGCACGGACGCACACAAACCCGGCCACAAATTGCAGGTAATGGATTTGTTTCTTTAATCAAACCAATTGCTTCGCTATATAAACCTTTTTCAATCAGCGAGATGTATCCCTGAACATCGACACCTGCCGGACAGGTTTGCTTGCAGGGTGCCTCACAATCGGCGTAGTGATTACTAACCAGTAAATCAAGTGCTGTTTTACGCGCTGCTTTTACTTTTTCATTTTCAGTTTCAATTTTCATTCCTTCCTGAATCTTTGTAGAACAAGATGGTTGCATTCCACGCATGCCTTCTACCTGAACCACACAAACATAGCATGATGAAAATGGTTTTAATCGTGGATCGTTGCATAATGTCGGAATTTCAATTCCATTTCTTTTGGCTAACTGCAGAATTGTTTCTCCTGCATTTCCTTTTATATTTTTTCCGTTAAGAATTATATTTAGTTGATTGCTCATTTTTTTCTGATTTGGTTAATGCCTGCTTCTTAGCAGACGAATTTAAATTATCATTTTAAATATGAAATTATGATAAAATAATAGCATCAAATTTACATTTACTATAACACATACCACATTGTATACAAGCATCCTGCCGTATAAAATGCACTTCTTTGCGCGCTCCGTCGATTGCATTAGTAGGACAATTTTTCGCACAAACGGTACAACCGGTGCACTTTTCAGGATCAACGGTGTAGGTTAATAGTTTCTTACAGTTCTTAGCAGGACATTTTTTATCATTAATATGAGCTTCGTACTCATGCCGGAAATACTTAATCGTAGTTAATACGGGATTTGGAGCAGTTTGTCCTAAACCACAAAGAGAGTTATCTTTTATTTGATAAGCCAACTCTTCCAATTTCTCGATATCTCCTTCTTTCCCTTCACCTTCGGTAATTCTGGTTAGAATTTCTAACATTCGTTTGGTACCTACCCTGCAGAATGTGCATTTACCACAAGATTCTTTACGGGTAAAATCAAGGAAAAAACGCGCCATATCAACCATACAAGTTGTTTCGTCCATTACAACCATACCACCCGAGCCCATAATGGCACCGGTAGCATTCACCGAATCGTAATCGACTAAAGTGTCAGCAAGATAATCTGGAATACATCCCCCGGAAGGGCCACCCAGCTGAACCGCTTTAAATTTTTTATCATCTGTGATACCACCACCTAACTTAAAAATGATATCGCGAATGGAAATTCCCATGGGCACTTCAACAGCACCACCATGTTTAATTTTACCTGTTAAAGCAAAAACTTTTGTTCCTTTACTCTTTTCCGTTCCATATTTTGCAAACGAGTCTGCTCCATTTAAAATGATCTGTGGGATATTTGCAAAAGTCTCTACATTGTTAATATTTGATGGCTTTCCCCATAATCCGGCTTCTGCCGGGAATGGTGGCCGTTTGCGAGGCATTCCGCGTTCACCTTCGATGGATGCCATTAAAGCAGTTTCTTCGCCGCAAACAAATGCCCCGGCTCCTTCTTTTACATATAAGTCAAAACTAAAGTCTTTTATCCCCAAAATATTATGACCCAAATAGCCTTTGTCTCTGGCTTGTTCTATGGCAATATTTAAACGCTTTATTGCCAGGGGATATTCGGCGCGGCAATAGATTACTCCTTCGTTAGCACCAATGGCATATGCGCCAATAATTAATCCTTCAATTACAGCATGCGGATCACCTTCGAGCAATGAGCGATCCATAAATGCCCCTGGATCTCCCTCATCGGCATTACAAATAATATATTTTTGTTCCGACTTGTTTTTTTGAGCAAAGCGCCATTTTAATCCGGTTGGAAATCCGCCACCACCGCGGCCACGTATTCCTGAATCCAGAACCGTTTGTATCACTTGCTCCTGATCCATCTTTTCATCAAAAATCTTCTGGATAGCTTGGTAACCACCCGTTTGCTCATACTCACCTATATCTTCGGGATTAATTACTCCACAATTTCGTAAGGCAATTTTTACCTGTCCATCCCAAAATGAATCATCTTTTGTTTGAAACAAATCGCTTTTTACCACATAATCTTTAACAGGTTCGCTTTGCTTTAAATGCTTATCGAATATCTCAACCGCTTTCTCTTCATTAATCTCGCCATACAGGTACGAACCGGTTTCGTCGATTATCTCAACCAGTGGTTCGCGATAACACATTCCTATACAACCTGTTTTTTTTATTTCAATATCTAATTTGTCGGCCTTTTGTAAAGCCAGTAATTTATTGTAAACTTTATTAGCTCCTGCAGCAATTCCACAGCTTGCTAAACCTACCAATACTTTCGTTTTTTCCATGGTTTAATTTTTAGGTTTCCTGTTGGAATAATTAATTACTCTCTTTAATCTTGATCTCCTTTACGATTTTTACAGCCTGGCTTCCTGTAAGCTTACCATAAGTTTCATCGCCAATCATCATTACGGGAGCCAGAGAGCAGCAACCCAGACAGGCAACCGACTCCAGGGTAAACAGCCTGTCTTCGGTAGTTTCGCCGTCTTTTATTCCTAATGCATCTTCCAGTGATTCCGAAATAGCTGTGGCATTTTGCACATGGCATGCAGTGCCATGACATACTTTAATGATGTGTTTTCCAACGGGATTTAATCTAAACTGAGTATAAAATGTGGCAACGCCATACATTTCACTCAGCTTAATACCGGTTAACTCTGATATCTTAACAAAAGTCTCTTCGGGCAAATAGCCGTAGATATTCTGCGTCCCTTGTAATAATGGAATCAGATTCCCCTTTTTATCTTTATATTTTTTAATAAGCGGATCTATTAAGGACAGATCCACAGATGACTGCAATGCAGCTTCTTTTTCCTGTAGTATTCGTTTAACACGCATAGACTTTATCGCTTAGTTTGTAATTAATGGTTTCGAAAAATAATTTGTTAATATAAAATATTGATTTATGAATAACAAAAGTAAAAACATGTCCTTTAATACTTTTCTTTTAAATGCCAATATTTGTGGCAATTACATTATTTATTTAAAATTATTCTAACCTGATTAATTAGTCCTTCCTGTTGTTAAAGACCTTATAAGTTTTATAAATTCAGTTTCAGCTATATAAAACATGATAGTAAATCATCATATCAATTTTAAACAACTGAAATGCTGCAAGGTAAAAGTGTATTATAAAAAAAGTCTGGAAAACCCATCATCACATCATGGTAAATTAATATTTTTATAGAATTTTTAAAAAATGTGATTCGTTAAAACATGCATCAGAAAGAATTAGTTATTGGTATAGTTAACCACCCACTTTGGGGTTGGATTTTGGTTCCGTATATTGTTATCATAAAACCAAACCATGGTTTTTATCATATAGATGCAAAAATATCTCAGTTAAATATTAACAAATATATAGATCATTTTTCTGAAGATGAAAAACAAATTATTCAATGGATTGATGAATACAGCGATCAGAGCTTACATAAGATTTTCTCGAAAAAACAGGGCCAGACAACCGTAGAATTTATTCAAAAAGTTAAAAAAGATTTTGCTGATAACTACATCAGGCCATATATAGAAAAACGCCTTGTAAAATGTACTGATTTACTCCGGAAGATGGAAATTAAACTGTATATTAAAGAGAAACCAAAATACATTAACTCCGATGATAAAATAGAAATTAAAAAAGAATATGCTCAGGCGATTTTTAATATTCATAAAACAACTAAGGGAACACAATATTATTTAAGTATACGGCATAAAAACAAGGAATTAAGCCTGCTTGAGAAGCCATATTTTATTTTAACAGAAGATCCTGGCCGAATCATAATAGACAATCAGCTTTATATTTTCAATGATATTAATTCAAAAAAACTAATTCCTTTTTTTCAAAAAGATTGCATACAAATTCCTAAAACGTCTGAAAAAAAATGGTTTGAAACCTTTGCTTTAGAAAGCATTAAGCAATACAAAATTAATGCAAAAGGATTTGAAATCAACAAAGTAATTTCAGAGAAAAAAGCAGAACTAAGTTTCGAAAACGATTTACAGGGAGAGCCTAGCCTGATTTTATCGTTTATATACAATGAAAAAAATCGTTTTTTCGCAAATAAAGGTTCAAACTCGTCGGTTCGCCTGGAAGAAAATAATGGGGAGTTTACTTTTCATAAAATAGAACGTGACTATATATGGGAAAATGATGTAATTGAGATGCTTAAAAATCTCAATTTAAAACTGCATCATGATGCTCATTTTTCAGTGGATTTAGAAGAAAACTCAGATCAGCACACCAAGCTATTCGCTTTTGTAAAGTGGATTAGTGAGCATAAAGATCAGATTGAATCGCTTGGAATACAGTTAATTCAGCGTTTTAAAGAAAACCAGTATTCGCTGCATGTTCCGGAAATAAAATCGAGCGTAGAAGAAAAAACAGACTGGTTCGATCTATATATCATTGTTAAAATTGGCGAGTTTGAAATTCCATTTACAAAGTTCAGAAAAAACATTTTAAATGATATTAGAGAATATAAGTTGCCCAATGGCGAAATAGCGCTGCTCCCCCAGGAGTGGTTTCAGCAATACAAGGAGCTGTTTCAATTTGGACGCGATGCCGATAAACACCTGCAGTTAGATAAGCACCACTTTGGATTGTTAGAGGCCAGTGCCCCTGAAAAAAGCAAATCGATTATAAAAAAGTATCAGCAACTGGTTTCGGGATTAAACAAAAAGAAATATGAATTACCCGAAGGCTTAAACGCTACCTTAAGGCCCTATCAGAACGAAGGCTACCAATGGATGCAATTGTTACAGGAGAACCAACTGGGCGGTTGTCTGGCAGATGATATGGGGCTTGGAAAAACCGTTCAAACCTTAACCCTGCTGCTTAATTTAAAAGGTAAAGTTAATGGCGGAAATTATGAGCCTGAAGTACCGAAACTCGGGCAATTAAGTATTTTTGATCAGATCAATGTAAAAACCACTCCCACATCCGGCACATCCTTAATTGTGATGCCCACTTCGTTAATTCATAACTGGGAAAAGGAGATTAAAAAGTTTACACCAGGTTTAAGATGCTATAAATTTATTGGACAAAACCGGCCTAAAGACCTTCGTATTATAAAAGATTTTGATATTGTGCTCACGACATATGGAATTGTTCGTAATGATATCGAACTACTCCTATCCTATAAGTTTTTCTATGTGATTTTAGATGAAAGTCAGTACATAAAAAATCCAGAATCTAAGATTTATAAGGCTGTAAATCAATTAAAATCAAACCATCGACTGGTATTAACCGGAACACCCATAGAAAATTCGTTAACCGACTTGTGGGCACAAATTAACTTTTTGAATAAGGGTTTACTCGGTAATTTAAGATTCTTTAAACGAGAGTTTGTACAAGCCATCGAAAAAAATACCGATCCGGAGAAAAAAGAACGACTGCAGCAATTTATACAACCCTTTGTTTTGCGGCGAACAAAAAACCAGGTTGCCAAAGATTTACCCGATAAGTTCGAATCGGTAATTTATTGCGACATGACCGATGAGCAAAAATCGATCTACGAAGAAGAAAAATCGAAAATCAGAAATTCCATTATGGAAACCATTGAAAAAACGGATGATAAACCAACCATTCTTGCCATTGAAGGCTTAAATAAACTCCGGCAAATTGCCAATCATCCTGTTCTGATCGATCCGGATTATGATGCCCAGTCGGGAAAATTCGATGAAATTACACGAAACATCGAGAACCTGATAGCTGAAAATCATAAAGTATTAATTTTCTCGGCTTATGTAAAACACTTGAATTTGTTTGCTGATTTCCTTAAACAGAATCATTATCCCTTTTCGATGTTAACAGGAAGCACCCAAAACAGAGATCAGGTAATCTCTGATTTTCAGCAATCGGCAGAAAAAAATGTATTTTTACTCCAGATAAAAGCCGGTGGCGTTGGTTTGAATTTAACCGAAGCCGATTATGTTTTTATAATTGACCCGTGGTGGAATCCGGCGGTTGAAGAACAAGCTATAAACCGCACCCACAGAATCGGGCAGGATAAAAAAGTGATGGTTTACCGTTTTATATCATCCGATACCGTTGAAGAAAAAATTCAACAGTTAAAAGCCCGCAAATCGGAACTGGCAGATTCCTTTATAAATACCGAACAAGCAGTTCAGAAAATGAACCTGGAAAGAATCTTAGAGTTTTTGAATTAAGACATAAAAAAGAAAACTTTGACAAAATGATCTATTCTATTGATTAAGATTGGTGCATTTCGTAACTTTTCATCACGAAAAAAGTAAACCGAATTATAACTTAACTCAATTAACCATGAAATTCATCCTAAACACAATTGTTACCCTGCTGCTTGCAACACTATTATCGTCAGTTTTTGCTCAGGATCCAGAACAAACATTAAGTAAAGATGAGCTTAAGCTTCAGAAACTGGAAGAAAAAGTAAAAAGCATTGAAGAAAAAATTAAAGTGACAGAAGCTAAAATTGCACAGGCAGATAGCCTGATTGATGCCGGTATCCAAATGGCAAACGAAGCAAATATCGAGCTTAAGGTAATTACAAACGAGGAGAAGCTATTTGAAAAAGAAAATAATAACGAACGAAAAGAGTTAATTAAACAATTGAAAAAGGCTGAAGATGAAGAAGCAGATGCCCTGGAAGATCAATTAAAAGCTCTTGAAACAGAATATAAAACAGAAATTAAAAACTTTGACAAACGTTATAGTGCCGAAGAAAAAAAGCTACAAAAGGCTAAATCGAATAACGACAAAGGAAAAGAGAAACTGAAACAATATAATCCGAAACTAAAGGATTATCAGAAACAGTTGGAAGAAGCTAAAGAGAATCTGGAGAATTTTAAAACCGAGAAAGAATTATAGAACAAAAACACATTCCATATTATAAAATCTCCGGAGCCGAAGGATACTGATTTTCAGAAATAGAAGCAATAGCCCTATCTAAGTCGGTTATTAACTCCTGTTTATCTTTTGATAAAATACCTTTTAAAATCAGGTTGTTGGAAACATGATCGCTTCGGTAAATTGTATTTTGTACCTGCAGATTTTGAATAAAAAGTCTGAGTTCCTGAAATAGTTCTTTTATGCTTTGCTGCTGATATTCGCCTTCAAACCTGTTTTTATAATGGTCCATTCCAAACGGCAAACTAAGCGTTAAGCTAGAAAGAAATTTCGGATTGATTTGATTGATTATTTGTGCCGAATGAACAGCATGCTTTTCTGAATATTTTTTACCACCCAAGCCATTTATGATCATAATAGAAGTGTCTATTCCTGCTTCGTGAGCTTTTAGAATTCCTTCAACACTCGATTGTGCTGTTTCTCCTTTGTTTATTCGCTTTAGCAAGTCATCATCTCCTGTTTCAATACCAATGTATAAAAGTTTTAGGCCCAGATTTCTTAAGTCTCTTAATTCAGTTACTGTTTTACTCAATATATCTTTTGGCAAGGCATACGAAGATATTCGCTGAATACGCCCAAATTGCCTGTTAATTTCCATCAATACCGGCATTAGTTTATTTGCCGATAACACAAAAGCATCACCATCAGCCAAGAAAACTTTTTTTATTCCGGTTAGCTTCGCTAATTGGCTTATGTCTGATTTAATGGAATCAAAATCACGTACTCTGAATTGTTTCGATGTATACATTTCGCAAAAAGCACAGCGATTCCATGAACACCCGATTGTGGCTTGCAGAATAGCAGAACGGGATTCTCCGGGTGGCCTAAAAACCGGCTCGTCGTATTCAATGGGTGAAAAAAACATCAGATATCAATTAGTGTTTTAAACTCTTCGATCGAGACAGGTAAATTGAATAAACGATATGCCTTTTCAACTGTTGAGCACAACTCCCTCTTGTATTTTAAATGTTTAAAAAAGTATTGCACATAAGCTGTTTCCAAGGGCTTATCGATTAAATACACACCAAGCACTTGATTATCCAGGTGTTGATAATCATCAATCAGCTGAGCCATTTTTTTTGTTTCAGCCAAATCAAACTGAAATTCACAGCCGCGTATGTCGGATAATATATAATGTGTATTGGGAAACTCTGGTAACTCCCTTATTAACCGGGCAATATCCAGAAGCTCATTTAGTTGTTTAATACCCGGTTCAAATTTAACTACTGCAAAATGTAACTCCGGGAAAAATTTATATCTGTTCATTAATAAAAACTCCTTTTAAAGTTCGCAAACTTACAAAAAGTTATCTAACAAATATCCAGCTCACAAAATAAATTTTTTAACAGAATGGTGATTTTGGAATTAAACTTCACACATCATTTTAGCATCAAAGGAAAGAAATTAGTAACTTACAAATCTGATCATAAAAGAATCTACAATGAAAAAACGAACACTTACATTTCTAATTGTATTAAGCTTGCTAAGCATACAGGCTTTTTCTCAGAATAATTTTGCCTACTTTTTAACAGAACCTACATTATCGCCCGATGCCACTAAAATTGTTTTTGTTTACGAAAATGATTTATGGCAGGTGAATGCAGATGGTGGTGTTGCAAACAGAATTACAGCCATGGATGGTGCCGAATCGAACCCGCATTTTTCTCCCGATGGAAAATGGATCGCTTTCTCGTCGAAACAAAACGGCAATGCCGATGTGTATATTTTACCTGTTGATGGTGGCGAAATTCTTCAACTAACATTTCATGATGCAGATGATTATGTCGACAGCTGGTCGTGGGATTCGCAAACCATCAATTTTACATCAAACCGATACAATGTTATTGCATCGTATAAAGTAAATATTAAAGGAAACACTCCTGTTCGTCTTTTTGGCGATAATTACTTTAATAATGTGCATCATATAGTGGAATCACCGACCGAGAATGCCTATTATTTTACCGAATCGTGGGAAAGTTTTATGTTTTCGCATCGCAAAAGATACAAAGGAGATCATAATCCGGATATCAAATATTATAACCAGGAAACAGATGAGTACAAACAATTAACAGAATACGTTGGAAAAGATCTTTGGCCAAGCATTGACCAAAATGGAAACTTATATTTTGCATCTGATGAAATCAATTCGGTATATAATCTTTTTTTAATGGAAGATGAAAACAAAAAGCAACTTACCAATTATCAAACGGCGATAATTAGGCCACAAGTTAGTGCAAATGGTAAGAAAATTGTTTTTACAAAAGATTACCAGGTACACGTTTTTGATGTAGAAACACAGCAAACTGTAAAACCTGAGATTAAAATCTATAAAAATGAGACTTTAGCAACCGATAAAAATTTTAATGTAAAAGGGAAAATTTCGAACTTTGATGTATCACCCGACAATAAAAAAATTGCTTTTATTTCGCGCGGAAGGTTATTTATTTCAGATATCAAAGGAAAGTTTATTAAAGAAATTAATACCAATAGCAAAGAGCGAGTTCTTGAAGTAAAATGGCTTGCTGATAATAAAACCGTTTTATATACGCGCACCAATAAAGGCTGGACCAATATTTTTAAAATTTCGGCAACAGAGCCTGCTACCGAGAAACAATTAAGCTTCGAGCATAAAACAGAACGTTACCTGGAACTTTCGCCAGATATGAAAAAGGCAGTATACATTAGTGGTTCAACAAATATTCATATACTTGACCTAAAATCTTTCGAAATCGAAAAAATAATTGAAGATGAATTCTGGTTTCGCGGTTCGCAACCCTGGTTTTCGCCCGATGGAAACTATTTGGTATATACTGCTTTTCGTAACTTCGAACCCGATGTTTTTGTTTATGACTTTAAAAAGAAAAAAAGCATGAACATTACCAACACAGGTGTTCCCGAAGAAGATCCTGTGTGGTCGCCCGATGGAAAGTATATTTACATTTCGGCAGAACGATTTTTTCCGGGTTATCCGCGAGGAAAAGGCACCAGTAAAATTTACCGGATTCCTTTGTATCGATTCGCAGAAGAATTTAAGTCGGATGAATACGATCATCTTTTTAAAAATGAAAAAAAGGATTCAACAATAAATATCATTATTGAACCGGAAAGAATGTGGGAAAGATGGGAAACCGTTGCCAACGTAAGTGGCGAGCATCATAGCCCGAGAATATTTAAAGAGAAAGATAAAGAAATCCTTTTCTTTAATTCGTATACAGATGACAGAAAATCATCGTTTAATAAAATTGAAATTAAAACTTTCGATAAGAACGAAGATAAAGTCATTGCAGATAAATCATTTCATATGATTGTAAAAGCGAAAGATAAATATTACGCTTTGGTAGATGGAGCAATTAACGAAATCAGTATATCGGGAAATAAGTTGGAGAAGGTTGATTTGGATTACTCGTTTAGTAAAAATTTAAACAACGAGTTTGTTCAAATGTTCCACGAAAACTGGGCTGCGCTGGCCGAGAATTTCTACGACATTCAATACCATGGAATTGACTGGAAGCAAACCAAAACTTATTACGAGCAGTTTTTACCTTATGTACGGAATCGTGAAAATCTTCGTCAGCTGCAAATCGATATGCTGGGCGAACTGAATGCTTCGCACTTAGACTTCAGAACCCAAGGCGATGAACAGGAAACATTCTACAAAATCAAAAGTAACGAAACGGGCATATTATTCGATGATATGAATCCGTATAAAGTAAAAGATTTTGTGGCAAAATCCCCAATTGACATCATGGATAATCCTGTAATTCCAGGTGATGAACTAATTGCTGTTAATGATAAAAAAGTTGATTATTCAAAAAACAGGAATCAATACTTTAACGAAACAGAAATTTTAGATGAAATCAAACTTACTTTTAAGCGTGGTAATTCTAATTTCGATGTAAAAGTTCATCCTGTTGCGGCCGGTAAGTTAAATGGTTTACTGTACGACGAATGGATTGCTCAGAAGCAGGATATAGTAGATCAGGCTGCACAAAAACGAGTGGCTTACGTTTATATGAAGGATATGGGAAGTGGTAGTTTAGAAGATTTTTATATTGATATGACCACAGAAGCGGTTCATCGGGATGCTTTAATTCTTGATTTAAGATACAACCGCGGTGGCAATGTGCACGATGATGTCATTCAGTTTCTTTCGCAGAAACCTTATTTAAACTGGAAATACCGAAACGGAAAATTATCGCCCCAACCAAATTTTGCACCATCGGGTAAACCAATCGTGTTATTAATAAACGAACACTCCTTAAGTGATGCCGAAATGACAGCTGCAGGATTTAAAGAGTTAAAACTGGGTAAAATAATCGGAACGGAAACCTATCGCTGGATTATTTTTACATCCGCACGCGGATTAGTTGATGGCTCATATACTCGTTTACCAGCCTGGGGGTGTTACACACTTGATGGTGAAGATTTGGAAATGACGGGTGTTACACCGGATATTTATGTTAAAAATACGTTTAAAGACCGGCTGGACGGAAACGATCCTCAGTTGGAAAAAGCAATACAGGAAATATTGAAGGAATTGGAGTAAAGCCTGTTAAAACTTTCGATAATATCTCAAAAGCCTGCGGATGACGATGTACATATAAATTGCAAGTCATCCGCAGACTATATTAAAAAATATACTTTCATTTTTTTACCAACAAATAAAACCTACTTCGATTATATTTGTTGTTTATAGTAGCTAAGTTGAGCGATATGAGTAAAACGAAATAGCGCTTTACTTAGCGACATAGAAATTGTATGTTTTCACTTCACTCATTCAGTGAGAACTTTACTATTTCTTCGTCGTGAGCGTGAATCGCTCAATTTGGGTAATAATTAAATCATATTTGAATTTATTTGATAAACAATGAAAATGACATTTATA
>CAYVEW010000004.1:0-7872 GCA_964450375.1 uncultured Bacteroidales bacterium | reverse complement strand
TAATAATTAAATCATATTTGAATTTATTTGATAAACAATGAAAATGACATTTATAATAATTATTGCAGCACTTTTGGTAATTGTAATGGGAATTAATCTTTTTATTTGGTTAAATCCTGTTTTTGGTGCGAAAAGAAAACACATTAATCTGGAAAAACTTGAAGCTTCGCCCAATTATACTAATGGCAAGTTCCAAAATCTGGAAGCTACTGTTATGATGACCAGTAAAAATAACAGAAACGAAACTTTCAGGAAATTTATCACAGGTGTTGAAAACGACCGACCCGAAAATCCCATTGAATCAATAGAGTTTAATAAAGATAAATTTATTAAGAGTACCGAAGGAATAACTTATACCTGGTTTGGGCACTCAACTGTTTTATTAAATATAAATGGTAAAATAATAATTACTGATCCTGTTTTTAGCAAAGCAGCTTCACCGGTACCATTTTTAAATAAAGCTTTCAGTTTTCAGCATCACTATACGGTTGAAATGCTTCCCGAATTGGATGTAGTTTTAATATCGCATGATCATTACGATCATTTGGATTACAAAACCATAAAAAAGATTCATTCTAAAACCAAGAAATTTATTGTGCCACTAGGCGTTGATGCTCATTTAGTACGATGGGGAATTCCAAAAGAGAAAATTGAAGTAGCAGATTGGAACGATCTGATTGTAATTGATTCTTCAGTAAAGTTTACATCAACACCTGCAAGACATTTCTCTGGGCGTGGTACCAGAGATAGAGATAAAACTTTATGGTGTTCGTGGGTTATTGAATCCAATACACAAAAAGTATTTTTCGGTGGCGATTCCGGATATGGAAAACATTTTAAGGAAATTGGCAATAAATATGGCCCATTTGATTTAACCATGATTGAATGTGGTCAATACAACGAAAACTGGTCGCAAATACATGCCATGCCTGAGCAAACTGTTCAAGCTCATATCGATTTAAATGGAAAGACTTTATTACCTATACACTGGAGTAAATATCGGTTAAGCATACATTCGTGGACCGAACCCATTGAAAGAGCAAAAGCGGCATCGGAAGAAAACAAAATAAGTTTGCAAGATGTAAAAATTGGAGAAATCGTTATTCTATAAAATAGTTATAGCACACCATTATGATGTGCTACAAACCATTTATTCTGCAGGAGTCTAAATAAACCTTACATGCTTTAAACAACCAGATTTACACTGCAAAATAAGCTTCTAATTCTTTTAAAGTATCTTGTTGGGTTTTTATATCGTGAATTATAGTTCCTTTATCCAATACAACAATCCTCTCGCACACTTCAGTTACATGATTTAAATCGTGACTTGAGATTAGCATGGTTACATTTTTTTCATCTTTCAATTGCTTTAAAAGCTTTTTTAAACGGATTTGCGTTGTTGGATCCAAACTTTCAAATGGCTCATCCAACACAAGAATTTCGGGCTCGCTCATAAGTGATGCAGCAATTCCCACTTTTTGTTTATTTCCACGCGATAACTCCCTGATGTATTTGTTCTTGCCAATAATCTCACCATTAAAAAATTCATCGAATTGCTCCATAAAATTCTTTATATCGCCTTTCGACAAGTTATTCACACTGGCAATAAACTGGAAGTATTCTTCTGGTGTTAGGAAATCAATCAGGAAACCTTCGTCCAGATAAGATCCTGTATAAGATTTCCATACAGTAGTACTTTTTACATCAACACCTTGCGATAAAACTTCTCCATTATTTGCTTTTATCAAATCCAGAATTAACCTGAAGAATGTGGTCTTTCCAGCTCCGTTATTACCAACCAAGCCAAAGCTTTCTCCTTTTTCAATTTTCAGTTCAGGTATATTTAATACCACGGTTCCATTATATGCTTTTACTAAATTATTTACTTGTATCATATGATTAACTTATTATCTGTTAATAAATTATATTACTCTCTAAAACCTTCGGCGATTATGTGTTTTCTTGCTTCAAAACGTTTTACTACTATTTTCATAAGCGATTTATGAAATGCCAAACTCAAAATACCAATTAATCCAATGGTAATAATTCCCCAATCGGGCACTCCGAAAATATTAAACGGAATCCAAAGAAAGATCGGAAGCAGAAAGAAAGGCAATACCATAATCCAGTTTGTAGCACCCAAACCCTGATAATTAAATGCAGAGCCCGAGCTCATATCCATTCTTTTGCGGCTGTTGCTCGAAAAATACATTAACAGCATTGATAAAAATCCTAAATTAAAAAGGAAAGTAGCCGTGTTAATCAACAATACTTTTACTCCAAAATAAACATAAGGTATTGTTAAAACATATGATAAAATCACGGTTGAAATGATGATAAAATATTTGGCCCTGAAGTGTTTTGTATAATCGATGTTATTGGCTATAATGCCATCGAAATAATTACTTTCGTAACTAAGCATATATTGACCATAGTTAAACATTATGCCACCGGTCATAAACACCCCCACAAAAATCAAAAATCCATAGCCTTCCATGTACACATCCTGCGGATAAAATAATAAACCATAAAACAAAAACAAAGGAGCCATGTTAATAACCGTTTTGCTTCGTTTGTTTCTCCATATCAGTTTTAATTCAAGTAATATCATTTCTCCAAGATCACCAAAATTTTCAAGGTATTTTACTCGCGATAAAGAATCGATCTTTTTATGCTTTTTCACATTAACATCTTCCAGTGTCATTCGCGACGATAGGTATGTAAAATTAAGACTATATACTGCAAGCATTATGAGCAATGGAATAAGAATGTAAACAGGATTGAAACTTAAGTAAGTAAAAACAGATGATGAATAATCCGACAATGAAAAAATATCGAATTTATCGAGAACCGCAACAACAACCAGTGTAAGCGCAAATATTCCTATTATAGCAGGTTTGTCAATAAACCGACGTTTTAAATAGTGTAATAAAAAACTATTATTTAGAATTAATATTAGAATGAGTGCCAGCCAGCTTAAGCTTGTTAAACCACCATAGTTAACCAGAATAACCTTTAGTGCAAATGGTATAAAAACCAAAAGTGGTAACACATTAAAAATATTTAAAGTTGATTTCAATAAAATAAAATTAACAATTTTTGATTTTTTTACCGGTAAATGCAAATACGATTCAACATTGATAACCGGCAGGTTATAAAGAAAAAACCGCACAAATAAATCAATTCCCAGGTAGTAAAGTATAACACCATTAAAAATCGCAAAGATGTCTCCGTCGGGGTATTGTTCTATGAGAATTTTATCGATAAATAATCCTAATAGAATTAAATACAAAAACATTATAAAAATAAAGAACGCAATGATCAGATTAATTGCAACACTTTTTTGCCAGAAGTTGGATCGGGTCATCTCCTTCCACTGGTGCGACAATAGCCATTTAAACATATTTTATCTATTTAATTTTGGTTAATAAGTTGGGAATTTCTTAATATTCTTACACCAAAGATGTAAAATTTTATGCATTTTTTTGCTATCGCGGATTTCTATTTAAGCTTTTTATAAAAACTCTAAGATTGATTTTTCAATTTCGTGCATGTTAAATGGTTTTCGGAAGTATTTTTGAATAAGATTTTCGTTTAATGCATCGGCAATTTCTTCAGTAATATCAAAGCCTGTTAAAATATAATATCGAATGTGTGGGAAACTCGCCTTAGCCTTTTTAATAAATTCTACACCATTCATTCCGGGCATCTTCATATCACTAATGACTACCAGAATTGAGTTGTTGTTTTTTAATATTTCTAAACCTTCATCGCCACTTAAAGCAGTTAACACATCGAATTTTTTTCGAAAATTAAGCTCAAAAAGTTTCAGATTGGTTGGTTCGTCGTCCACATAAAGTATTGTAATTTTTTCTTCCATTTTTTCTTAGTTTAATGGTAAAGTAATTAAAACCGTAGTTCCTTCATTTATTTTCGATTCAAACTCAATGCTACCGCTATGTTCCTGCAGTATGTTATTGGCAATGGATAATCCCAGCCCGGTACCTTTTCCGGGTTCTTTTGTTGTAAAAAACGGGTCGAGAACTTTTGATAAGTGATCCGGTTTTATACCGCACCCCGTATCGGTAACCTGCAAGTTAAAGCGTTGATCTTTAACATATGTTTTAATTTTAATTTCTCCTTTCGTATCGATTGCATGAATGGCATTGGTAAGTATATTCATAACAACCTGATGCAGTTTTCCTTCGTTTCCTTTTAAACCGTATTTTACATCGGTATAGTTTTTTTCAATGTCAATTCGGTTTTTGGTCTGATTTTGCAAAATTACCAAGCAATTATCGATAATCGCGTGCATATCGCAATTAAGCATTTTGCTATCATTTTTTCTGCTGTAATGATTAAGGCTTGTCACAATATTTGCAGCACGGTGAACTCCTTCATTAATTCCTTCGATTAAAGGATTCAGTTCGCCCAAATGCTCTTGCAGGTGATCATTTAAATAGCTTTCTATTCCAAAAACACCACCTTTAATAAAATTAAGTGGATTATTAATTTCGTGTGCAATACCAGAAGCCAACACCCCTAACGAAGCCATTTTTTCTGCCTGGATTAATTGTTTTTGGGTATTTTGTAAATTCAGTAACACAGCCTCCAGTTCTTCTCTTTGTTGTAATAGTTCTTCGTTGGTTGAAGTAAGCTCTTCGTTGGTTGTTTCCAGTTCGTCGGTTCGCTCTTGCACCAAAAATTCTAAATGCTGCCTGTATTTATCCAGTTCCTGTTCTATATTTTTCTTATCGGTTACATCACGGCTAATGGTTTGTATATAAACCTGATTGTTTAACTCCAGCTTCGACATAATACCGCTAAACCAATGTATATTACCCCAATGATCGATAAAGCGATTTTCGATGATATCGGTATGTCTAACATCTTCGGATAACAACTTTTTTAATGCCTTTGTAATTAAATGTTGATCATCTGGATGAATTTTAGCTTTGCGATTTAGATTGTTATAATCAGCCGGTTTAATCCCTGTAATTTCTTCCAATGCACTATTTCCAAATATGATATTTCCTTTTAAATCAGAAATCATGATTACATCGGGAAAAGCTTCAATAATGGTACGATATTTTTGTTCGCTTTCCTTTAATTCCCGTTCAGCGTTTTTAGCTTTTGTAATATCAACAGTAACCCCTCTAAAACCGGCAGCTTGATTATTTTTATAAATTACACTGGTATAAATCTGTGCCGGAAATGTGGTTCCATCCTTTTTTAATGCTGTATATTCATCACCTTTTGAAGGTACTCCATGCAATCGACTCTTTAAACTTTCTGCAGCATAAGCTTTTTCTTCAGGGATAATTAAATCGAGTACATTAATACCCAATAGCAAATCATCTTCTGTGTAGCCATGAATCTCGAGCCCAACTTTATTTGTGTATGTGCACACTCCTTTTAAATTAGTTTCCCAAATAGCAATAGGCAAAAGTTCTGTCATCTCACGATATTTCTGTTCACTTTCAATTACAGCTAACTGAGCTTTTTTATTGTTAGTAATATCTAAGTGAGTACCTAATGCTCTAGTTGGTTTTCCATCGTTACGTTCATATACTTTTCCGCGCGCAAGAATCCATTTCCAGTCACCATTTTTATGCTTCATTCGAAAAGTTGCTTCATACAATTCTGTATTTTTTTTGGCATGCTCATTAAATACTTTAATGGTATTCAAAAAATCATCTTCATGAAGCATTTCTTTCCAATCGCTAAACTGTAAAACACCTCCCGAAAAATCAGTTAGGTTATAACCCAGCATTTCGACAAACAGATCATTAACTCTTATGATGTTATTCTGCATATCCCAATCCCACATACCAAGTTTTGCACCAAGTAAAGCCATTCGCAACTGCTCTGCACTTTCTTTAAGTTCTTTTTCAGCTTTTTTGGTTTCGGTAATATCTACAACAAATCCTTCATAATATTTTATATTTCCTTCGTCATCTTTAACAAGCCGGGCGTTCTCCCTAATCATAAGAGTTTCTCCATTCTTTTTTAACCATTCAGACTCGTAATCTTTAATAAAGCCGTTCTTCGTTATTTCATTAATAAAATCATTTCGGGTTTTATTAATATACACATTGTCATTATTAAGATTTCGATGCGAAAGATCTTGTAAAGAATTAAATCCCAACATTTTTAGCAAGGCCGGATTTGCCTGTAATACAACTCCTTCGGGAGAAGTTTGATAAATACCTACTTGAGCATCTTCAAAAATCGAACGGTATTTTAATTCGCTTTCTTCCAATGCCTTTTGAGCCTTTTTGCGCTCGGTGATATCAACTAAAGAAAACTGCAGATACATTTTATCGTGCATCACGAATGACAATAAATGCACTTCGGCATCCCATAGTTCGCCGTTTGGCCTTTGATGCAGCCATTCAAATGTCGCATTTCCTTGTGCTTTTGCCATTTCAATAAAATTAATAGCACTTATATTTGAAAACTCTCCGTTGTATTGTTTTGGAGCCGAAACATCAAGAGGTGTTTTACCAAGTAACTCATTTTTGTCCTGATAACCATAAACCTTCACAGCAGCATAATTTAGATCAATGTACTTGTAATTCACCGAATCCATAACAACAATAGGAATACTGGAGCTGTCAAAGATTCTTTTCCTGAAAACTTCACTTTGGTGTAAAGCTTTTTCTGCCTGAATTCTTTTCTGGTAATCGCTTTCAAGCTTTTGCAAAGCTTTATCGTTTATTTTAATTATTAAATATGCCGCAACACCAGAAAATATTAATGCAATGGACGTATCGGTTAAAAAATCGATTATACTTGGCGTGTTAAGTCCAATTAAGTCCTTCGAATAATGAACAAAAGCAAATAAAAGAATGATATTTACTGCAATGTATATAAATATGGTTGATTTATATTTTTGGATAAATAAAGGAATGGCAGTAATAATTGCTAATATAATTACTACTGTATCGAGTTTTACTACAATTAAATCATTGCTGCTGTTAAACATGATGTACCAAACGGTTGCATTCGCCGAAATTAAAAACAGATTGGTGGCAATAACATAGTGTCCTTTAATTAGTAAAAACAAACAAGCAAAAAAGATCACTAATAAAATGATTAAGGGAATAATAATCTGTAGATCTAACTTTTGTGTCGGGCTGGTAAGCTGCACCACGCTGGATGATACTGTTAAGCCTACTAAAGCAATAATTGCGGCTATACAGATATTATAAAAAACACGAGCCTTTAACTGTAAACTAAAATTGCTTTGTTTATAGTTACTTAAAATATCAGGCAGTTTACTTTCAGTAGATCTCTCCCAATCTGTATTTTGGCTCTCTGATTTGCTCATAAAAGTCGACTAAAATAGCAAGGTAACATTAGGTACAATTTTTTATTTATAATCAGTGCATTATCTATAGCATTTAATAAATTTAGGTAATCTTTTACTAATATACAAAATGAACTAATTACTTTATTGTTAAATATTTGATGAAGAATTAAAAAAGTTGTATTAATTACTTCATTTCTTATTTAAACTTTGGATCTAACTTTTTGATGCAAAACGAAAAGTTACTATGCTGGTAGAGCCGGATCTGTTAAAATGAATTAAGATTTTCGGTTAAAAATCTCATCTATTTGCTGAGCCAATTGGTAATCCTTAGAAGTAATTTGATTTTCGCTGTGTGTCAGGCTGGTTATCTTCACCTGATTATATGAATGAATTAAAATATCGGGGTGATGATTTTCGGCTTCGCTTACTTTAGCTACATCATTCACAAAATCAATCGCCTTTAAAAAATTTTTAAATTTAAATACCTTTTCAATGCCCTTAGTTGTTTCTTCCCATTTATTCATCGCAATACTGTTTAAAACAATAACAAAGTAATG
>CAYVEW010000003.1:0-67006 GCA_964450375.1 uncultured Bacteroidales bacterium | reverse complement strand
CGTTTTTTTGTGGAGAATACCGGAGTCGAACCGGTGACCTCTTGACTGCCAGTCAAGCACTCTAGCCAACTGAGCTAATTCCCCATTATATTAATTAAGTAAGAACATATTTATAAATCAAGCACTCTAGCCTCCCGATAGCTATCGGGATGAGCTAATTTCCCATTAATTCGGTAAAAATAAGAACAATATTTGAGTTATCAAGCGCTCTGACATCAAAAATAGAAAACTTTTTCATTTTTTGTGTCTCTTTGGTTTTTCTAAAATCGAAAATAACTGAACGAACAGAACGCTTAAAGCGTCCATTTTAAAAAACATGTGAAAATACATTTTTTTATTTGAAATAGAAGGTTATTTTAGCAGCTTTAAATTCATTTTATTCTTGTTATAGAACAGATGCTTTTGAATTTAACTTTTTTTAACTGATTTTAAGCAACATATACATAGGCAAAACGTAGAATTATAGCTTAATTGAAGGTTTTACACATTTTTTAACACGAAAGTTTTGAAAAACATTATTATATTATTTATTTTTAGGCATTCAAAAAATAAACCAACATGGAAGTTAAAAAAACCGATAAGGCTAATTTAGAGAAGAAAAGAGGCATGTTTCTTCAGTTAGGTTATGTTGTTGTTCTTGGGCTCGTTTTACTTGCTTTTGAATGGGGAACACGACCTTCAGAATTAAATTCTCTTGGAGAATTGGATGATATGGAACTGGAAGAGGAAATTATTCCTATTACACGTCAACAGAACGAACCACCTCCACCTCCTCCACCACCACAAACTACTGAAGTAATTAATATTGTAGAAGACGATGTGGAGATCGAAGATGAATTAATTCTTGACGATACAGAAGCTGATCAGGATGATGCAATTCAGATCGTTGAGTTTGAAGAAGAAGAAGAAGAAGTAAATGAAATGGAAGTTTTCTTCGTTGTAGAAGATATGCCAACATTCCAGGGACAAAGTAGTGATGCTTTTAGAATTTATATTCAGCAAAATTTAAAGTATCCTACCATTGCAGCTGAAAACGGAGTTAGTGGTAGAGTATTCGTACAGTTCGATGTAAACGAAAAAGGTGAAATTACCAACGTAATTGTTGTTCGTGGAGTTGACCCTTCATTAGACAAAGAAGCAGTTCGCGTTGTTAAGTCTTCTCCAAAATGGACTCCTGGTAAGCAAAGAGGACGACCAGTTAGAGTTCGATTTACATTCCCTATTGTATTCCAATTACAATAAGAATAAAAAGAAATTATAAAAAAGGAGCTAATAATTAGCTCCTTTTTTCATTTCTTAACTCTTCCGGGATTTTTATTGATAAAATCTTTCCAGCTTTTAAATGATTTTTCTGTAGTCAGTGTGTTCGACTGATAATAATGACACAGGGCTGCAGCCAATCCATCCGTTGCATCCAGGTCCGAAGGCAGTTCTTTTATCTTTAGTATTTTTTGTAAGAGTATAGCAACTTGTTCCTTGGAAGCATTTCCCTGACCGGTAATTGACATTTTAATTTTTCGTGGTGCATATTCATAAATGGGCAATGATCGGGATAAAGCTGCTGCAATTGCTACTCCTTGCGCTCTGCCTAACTTTAACATAGATTGGACATTTTTACCAAAGAAGGGAGCTTCAATGGCCAGCTCATCAGGATGAAACTCATCAATGATAGATATTACACGGTCGAATATCTTTTTTAGTTTAATGTAATGATCATCATACTTTTTAAGCTCTATAACTCCTAGAGCTAATAAGTCAACATTTTTCCCATTAATCTTAATTAAACCGTACCCCATGATGCTTGTGCCGGGGTCAATTCCTAATATGATTCTTTCTTTTTGCAAACTATATTGATCCGCGTATTTGTTCCAGCGTTCTTATTTCCTTTACCGGAGCTCTGTAAATATCTTGTTTAGTCTTTTTGGATGAAAAAGATCCCAATGTAATATGATTTACCACACTGGCAAAAGTAGCTTCTTCTAATCCAAAGTTATGTAGGATGTCATCTTCAACATAATTATCAGCTGGCAAGCCATTGAAATAATCACCCTGCCCCTGTGAATTTACCAATTTAAAAGCGATTGGAACATATACCAAATTACTTATTCGACTTTCGATAGAATACATACCAACAGGTTTACCATACGTATCATCGCCAACAATGTAAACATCCATATATGGTTCCAGGCCATTAATAATTGCTTCGCTGGCCGATGCCGATCCTTTACCCGCAATAAAATAAACCCTGTTAAGACCTAATGTATTAGTACTTACTTTGAAATATAGATCTTCGTTCCAGTCATCTAGATAGGGATTGTGTATGTATGACAAAAATTTCTGGTTATTCAAACTAGCCGGAACAATTAGCCCGGCCAACTGCTCAACAATCGAAATCATGCCTCCTCCATTATATCGTAAATCAATTACCAGTTCGTTAATGTTTTCTGATCTAAAATCAGCGAATAAATCGTTTAATTCCTGCTCCGAAGGACCAATAAAACTTTCGAAAACAAAGTAACCTATCTTTCTGTCTCCATTTGTTATCACATCTTTATAAACCACAGTATTAATGGTAATCAACTTTTTTGTTAGTGTTTGAGTAACAATATCACCTAATGGCGACTCGAATTCGAACAAATTGGTATTAGATGCCAACAGCTCTCCCATATCCGAACTCTCGTTTATGGTAATATTATTAATGCTTTTTATTTTCCAACCACGTTCAATTCCCAATGTTTTTAAATCGGAGCTTTCGTACAAATAAGTAATTCGAATATTACCATCCGAATCGGGAGCATAACCATATCCGTAACCTTCGTAGGTGCCTTCTTCGTAGTACTGATCGTTTTCTTCCTTAGTGGTAATATAACTCCATTTATCGCGAGGTTCGTAACGCATAGCTTCGAGTAAGTCGACCGGATCTGAATAATTATTGGGATTAACATCCGCAATGGAGTCAATCCAAAAATAGAGCTCATCCATATACGAATATAGTTCTTCTACCGTGTTTTCATATCGGTAGGGAAATATCTTTTCCTTTTCGCATGAAGATAAAAACATTACGCCTATGGCAATAACAACCAAAACGTAAAATCTGTTAAAAATCCTTCTCATCTTTTTATATTTTTGATTTATTGATCATCTTATAATTATTTTCGCACCTGCTAATGCTGCATAAACCTGTAAATTAATTACTGCTTTTTTTGTTGCCATACTGCTGAAAAACAATGCTTGTTACGATTAAAATTAAACCAATGATGGTAGTAATAAATATTTTTTCTCCTAAAATTAAACTTATAAATATCAACGAGCAAAAAGGCGTAAGATATATTAAGTTACCCAATTTATCTGTCCGTTCTGATAATTTTAAGGCTTTTAACCACAATACAAAAGTTATGCCCATTTCGAATATTCCGATATAAATTCCTGATAAAATTCCTTTTACACAATAAATTTTAATCGTTGAAAACATAATGGTTATGATGGTAACAAAAACAAAAGCGAATAAAAAATTCAAAAACAATTTGATTACGGCATCGCGCTGATCTTTTACATTGTACAACCAAAATAAAGCCCAAACCACAGAGCTGCCTAAGGCAAGAAATACACCTGCCGGATTAGAAAATCTCATGTTCACTATATTACCTTCCGACGAAATAAGAATTACTCCAAGGAAACTAATAAAAAGTGCAACAAAGCTTATGAGTTTTATTTTTTGTTTTAAAATAAACACCGATAAGAGAACAAGCATAATTGGCCACACAAAATTCAGTGGTTGTGCTACTTGTGCCGGCAACAATGAGTAAGCTATAAAAAGAACGGTATAATAAAGAAACGGATTTAAGAAACCCAGCAAAACAGAATGTGCATAATCCTTTTTTGATAAGGTTTTAAGTATATGTAATTTTCTTTGAAACAATAACACCCCAAACAAAACAACGATAGCAGTAGCCGTGGCAACAAATAGTAATTGATACGAATCGATGTGTTTTAATCCTATTTTAAATGCCGAAGCAGAGGTTGCCCAAAACAAAATGGTTAGGCCGGCAAAGAAATATGCTTTTTGCTGATTTGTCATTGTGGAATAGAATCGTTGGTTATTAGCAGTTTATTTTGTATTTGCCTTATTTCAATCAAAGAAGAATCGATTAACTCAATTAAAAAAGCAAGCATCGCTTTTTGCGATTCAATTTCCAGTTCATACTGAACCGATGATATTTGTTTTTCCTCCACTTCTTCCTTTAATCCGTTTAGCTGCTCTTGTACAAAATAAATTTCTTGTTGTGTTATGTAATGGACATTCTCCAGTTTCGATATATTGTATTGCAAAAATTCATAGAACAGGAATGTATCAGGCAATTCAACCAGTTGTGAAATAGAGTCTGCTAGCACGCTATCTTCGGTCAGTTTATAAATACCATTTAATGTGCTTTCGTACCGGTGCACTAAAACACCATTTAAACTATCCGTTAAGCGCAATTGTTCGTTTACATAGCCCGTATCGATCCGATCATTCTTTTTACAGGCCGAAAAAACGATCAACATTATAATTATGAACCACTTAATCCTCATGCAATACCATCCAATTTTTGCCTAATATTACAAAATAAATCAACATAAAAAAAGAGCACTTGGCAAAGCACTCTTTCAGTATTTTAAAGCCTTATCGTTTTAATCAATCAGATCAAACCCGGTATACGGGCGCAATACTTCAGGAATAACAATTCCTTTTTCGGTTTGATTATTTTCTAATAAAGCCGCTAATATTCGGGGTAAAGCCAAAGCGCTGCCATTTAAAGTATGGGCAAGCTGTGCCTTCTTTTCACCTTCGTCTTTATATCTTAACTTTAACCTGTTTGCCTGATATGACTCAAAGTTCGAAACAGAACTCACTTCGAGCCATTTTTCCTGTGCTTTAGAAAACACTTCAAAATCATAGGTTAAAGCAGAAGTAAAACTCATATCGCCACCACAGAGTCGTAAAACACGATACGGCAAATTCAATGATTTCACTAAGGTTTCTACGTGACTTACCATTTCTTCAAGCGTTTCATATGATTTTTCGGGATGTTGTACCTGAACGATTTCCACCTTATCGAATTGATGTAAACGATTTAAACCACGCACATCTTTACCATACGATCCTGCTTCACGTCGGAAGCAAGGTGTGTAGGCGGTCATTTTCACCGGAAATTCTTTGGCAGATAAAATCACATCACGAAAAATATTTGTAACCGGAACTTCGGCAGTGGGGATCAAATACAAATTATCGGCAGTTACATGATACATCTGGCCTTCTTTGTCGGGCAGCTGGCCTGTTCCAAAACCAGAATCTTCGTTTACCATAAGCGGCGGCATTACTTCTGCATATCCCGCTTCAGTTGCTTTGTCCAGAAAATAAGAAATTAAGGCACGCTGCAATTTTGCTCCTTTACCTTTATATACAGGGAATCCGCTGCCAGTTAATTTATTACCCAGTTCAAAATCGATAATATCATATTTTTTAGCTAAATCCCAATGAGCCATTGCTCCTTCATGTAAATTCGGCATTATGCCACCTGAACGTATTTCCTGATTATCTTCCGCTCCCTTCCCCACTGGAACCGAACTGTGCGGCAGGTTAGGTATCTGAACCAACAAATCATTTAATTGCTTTTCTGTTAAGGCTAACTCTTCGTTTTGCGATTTAACCGCATCCTTTAACTCAGTATTTTTTTCTTTAAGTTGATTCGCTTCATCTGCTTTCCCCGATTTGAAAAGCATTCCTATTTCCTTCGACATTTTGTTTAGCTCAGCCTGGTTATTATCCATGCTACTTTGGGTCGAACGACGCTTCTGATCCAGTTCAAGTATTTGATTTACGATCTCTTCGGCTTGAAAATTTTTAATTTTTAATCGTTCAATTACAAGCTCTTTGTTATCCTGAATAAATTTTAAGGTTAGCATATTAAAACAAATGAATGGTTATAAAATAAAAAATCCCCTGAATTTACTATTTACAGTAAACTTAGGAGATTCAAAGTTACGTAAAATTCTTTTATTCTTCGAAAGGAACAACCGATACAAACGATTTGTCACCTTGTTTTTTTCTGAATTCAATTTTACCATCGATCAAAGCAAATAATGTGTGGTCTTTACCCATTCCCACATTTTCGCCAGGATTGTGTTTTGTTCCTCTTTGACGAACAATAATATTACCTGCTTTGGCAGCTTGTCCGCCATATAGTTTAACGCCTAATCGTTTACTTTCTGATTCGCGACCGTTACGTGAACTACCAGCTCCTTTCTTATGTGCCATTTTCTAAATATTTTTTAATTAAGCAATACTAATTTCTTCAATCTGAATTTGAGTAAATTGCTGACGGTGTCCGTTCAGTTTTTTATACCCTTTTCTTCTCTTTTTCTTGAAAACAAGAACCTTGTCACCTTTTTGGTGAGCCATTACTTTAGCGGAAATTTTTGCAGACTTCACGTGAGGTTTTCCAACTGATACCTTACCGTCGTTATCGATCAACAGTACGTTTTCGAATTCAACAGTAGCTCCTTCTTCTGCATCTAAACGATGAACAAAGATTTTACTGTCTTTCTCAACTTTAAACTGTTGGCCTGCTATCTCTACAATTGCGTACATCTAATTATAATTTAACAGTTATATACTAATTTGGGAATGCAAAAATATAAAAGTTTATCTGATTAACAAACATTTAATTGTATTATTTTATTTCAGATAAACTCACAGAACATTTAAGCATGCAAATATATAACAAAAAGACACTTACTCATAAAAAAATGTTTGTAATTATGATAAATTAGCTGTGTTTCGATGGATTGATTTTGTAAAATTTATTTAATGAGAAAATATTAGATAACTTTGTAAAATAAAATCTAAATAAAGCATGGCAGTACGTTTTTTTCATACACCCAAAAACAAAAGTTTCAAATTTACCACACGTTATTATGATGAAAGTAAAGAAGAACTAGACAAAAGAGTAGCACAAATTAAACAGGAAATGGGAATCGATGATGGCGATCCGAATAAACCCTATGTTTCAAAAATAAGAAAGGGAGAAATGCGCGGATTTTTCAAAAAAACGCAACAACAGAAGAAGAAATCGACCATCCGTTTAATTATCATACTGGCTATTTTGCTTTTAATGGTTTACTTTCTACTTTATTTTTAAAATAGCGAGTACATGGCAGATATAATTCAATTGTTACCCGATTCGGTGGCCAATCAAATTGCTGCAGGAGAAGTTATTCAACGTCCGGCTTCGGTAGTTAAAGAACTGGTTGAAAATGCAGTAGATGCAAACGCCGATTCCATTACAGTAAATATTAAAGATGCAGGACGCACTTTAATTCAGGTAATTGATAACGGAACCGGCATGTCGGATACAGATGCCCGACTGGCCTTCGAGCGCCATGCAACATCAAAAATTAAAAATGCCGATGATCTGTTTGCCATACACACCATGGGTTTTCGTGGCGAAGCTTTGGCTTCGATTGCTGCCATTGCACATGTGGAATTAAAATCGCGAATGTCGGATAATGAACTTGGAACTCAAATATTAATTGAAGGTTCGCAGGTAAAAAGTCAGGAACCGACCAGCTGTGCTGTAGGAACCAATTTTGCCATTAAAAATCTGTTTTTTAATGTGCCCGCCCGACGAAAATTCTTAAAATCGAACACTACCGAGTTTGGGCATATTGTTACGGAATTTCAACGCATTGTTTTAGCGTATCCCGAAATTGAATTTAAATTGTATCATAACAATTCGGAAGTGTACATATTACCCAGAACCAATATTCGTCAGCGAATTGTGTCGGTTTTCGGAAAGCGTATAAATCAGAACCTAATTACTATCGAAAGCAACACCAGTATAATATCTATTGGTGGATTTATTGGCAAGCCTGAATATGCACGCAAAAAATCGGGCGAGCAATATTTCTTCATAAATAATCGGTTTATGCGAAGTGCATATTTTAATAAAGCAGTATTAAATGCTTACGAACAAATTCTCCCCCCAGAAACTGTTCCGTCGTACTTTTTATATCTCAATGCCGACCCCTCAACGATTGATGTAAATATACATCCTACCAAAACTGAAATAAAATTTGAAGATCAACAGGCAATCTGGCAGATTTTACATGCGGCAGTAAAACAATCGCTAGGTAAAAACAACATCGTACCATCGTTGGATTTCGACCAGGAACAAGGATTCGACATTCCGGTTTTATCGAAAAATACAGACTTTAAAATGCCTCAGGTAGAAATCGATCCCAGCTATAATCCTTTTGAAGAACGAAAATCTGTGCCACGCCCGGGAAACCCAAAAAGCTCTGCCCTATCACTCGAAAAAGAAAACATGGCAAACTGGGAGCAGTTATATTCTGGTTTTGAAAAGGAAAAAAATTCAAGCGATGATTTCTCTTTCATCTCATCGATAAATAATCAGCAAAGCATTTCTAATAATGATTTAAGTGAAAGATATTTTCAATTTAAAAACAAATATATTTTAACGCCTGTTAAATCAGGATTAATGATTATTGACCAGAAAAGAGCACATGAACGGATCTTATTCGAGAAATTTTTAAACAACCTAAGTTCAGAGTCCATTCCGACACAAAAGTCACTTTACCCAAAAACCATAGAGCTGGATGCAAAAGATCATGCCTTAATTGTGGAAATAAATGCAGATTTAAAAATGTTAGGATTCGACATTGAAGATTTTGGGGGGAATTCGGTTATTGTGAACGGAATGCCTGTTGATTCCAGTAATCAGGAGCCCGAGCAAATTCTCGATAAGTTTTTAAATGAACTAATGCATGGCGAAATAGATGTTAAAAAAGAAATTAAAGAAAAGATTGCCAAAGCAATGGCAAAAGCATCGGCCATAAGTAGTAATCATATTTTATCGACCGAAGAAATGCGCGAAATGGTCGATTTGTTATTTGCCTGCCAGAATCCGAATCATTCACCTTTTGGCAAACTAATTGTAAGTATCATTCAAACAGATGAGCTGGAAAAGCGTTTTAACTAAAGAACATAAAACTTAATAAAAATGAATAATCGATTTGCAGATATACCACCGGTAGTTAAAAATATAATCTTAATCAATATCATTATGTTGCTGGCAACATGGGTATTGGAAAATACATTTGGCATTCGGTTAAGCCAAACATTAGGTTTACATTATTTTAAGTCTGAATATTTTAAACCTTACCAAATTGTTTCTCACATGTTTATGCATGGAGGTTTTATGCATTTGTTTTTTAATATGTTTGCGCTATGGATGTTTGGCCGCGTTTTGGAAACCGTATGGGGTAGTAAGCGCTTTTTCATTTATTTTATTGTTACCGGATTGGGAGCCGCTGCACTACACATGTTTGTTATTCACCTGCAAATGAATAGTATCTTAAGTGACGTAAAAGCCTTTACCAACACTCCATCGCCGGAAGCATTTGCGCTACTCATAAAAGAACATTTCCCGGAATATTATTCGCAGATATATGGCAAACTGCTTGATAGCTGGTATTCTAATCCTGAATCGGCAAGTTATATTGCTTCATCAAAACAGTTTATACAGGAGCTTTTAGCTTTTAAAATGAATATTCCAACGGTAGGAGCATCGGGAGCTGTTTTTGGAGTACTATTAGCATTTGGAATGTTATTCCCAAATACACAATTAATGCTGCTATTCCCACCCATACCAATTAAAGCAAAATGGTTTGTTATTTTTTATGGCGGTTTGGAATTATGGCTTGGCCTTACACAGCCGGGAAGCAACATTGCACACTTTGCACATTTGGGTGGTATGTTATTTGGTTTTATACTGATTAAATACTGGGGCAAGAAAAGATCAAACTTTTATTAAACGAACATAATTTATTGACTATCTTTTTATTAGGAAATGTAAAATGAATATACTAGACGAAATAAAAAAATCATTTAAAAACGGAAGTGCGCTTACCAAGTTAATTTACCTTAACCTGGCTGTCTTTTTGGCAGTTAAGCTTCTTGGAGTCATCTTCTTTCTATTATCGGTAAGTCCAACATTTTCGTTAGCTAACTGGTTGGCTGTTCCGGCCGATATTACAAGTCTGATTTATAAACCATGGACCGTGTTCACCTACATGTTTTTACACCTTGGTTTTTTGCATATATTATTTAACCTGTTAATTCTGTATTGGTTCGGAATAATCTTTTTACAATACTTTGATGATAAAAAATTGTTGAGTTTGTATCTTGTGGGTGGATTAGCGGGAGCTGCATTATACATTCTGTTCTTCAATATTTTCCCAGTCTTTCAGGCCCATGTTTCCATGTCAATTATGCTGGGGGCATCGGCTTCGGTAATGGCAATTGTAATGGCTACAGCTGTTTACGCTCCCAATTACACGGTAAACTTAATGTTTATTGGTCCGGTTCAACTAAAATACATTGCCATATTTTATGTTGTTTTAGATGTTTTAAGCATTGCTTCGGACAATTCGGGTGGGCATATTGCACACTTAGGAGGCGCTTTGTTTGGCTATTTGTATATTTCACAAATGAAAAAAGGTAAAAATATTACACGCGGATTCGATCGGTTTATGGATAAAATTTTTTCATTGTTTAAACCCCGCCAAAAATTCAAAGTTACCTACAAACGCCCTATGACGGATTACGACTACAACAAATCAAAAGCCGAAAAACAAAAAGACATTGACAAAATACTTGACAAAATTGCTAAGTCGGGTTACGACAGTTTATCAAAATCCGAGAAAGAAATTCTGTTTAAGAACGGTAAATAGTTTAAATTCTATCAAAATAATTTTTCATTGTTTGATATTGTAGCACAATAATTTTAATTTAGAGTTAAATCTAGCGTATTTTGTTTTGAAAAAGATTATTTACAGATTTCTCAGATACATTAATTATATAATTATTTTGGGTTTGTTGCTGGCCTATTTGTCGGTATACATTAATCCGGAGAAAGTATGGTTTCTTGCTTTTTTTGGTTTGTCATATCCTTTTTTATTGCTTGCCAATGTTGTGTTTGTAATTTTCTGGATTATCAAAAAGAAAAAGTTTTTTATAATTCCTCTGGTAAGCATATTCATCGGTTGGGGATCTATAAAATCATTTATTCAGATTCCGATCAGCAAGAATAAAAAAAACGCTACTATTGAGAATGTATTTAACGTTCTTTCGTATAACGTGCGCCTGTTTGATTTGTACGACTGGCATAACGAAAGCAAAAATACAACTCAGGAAATTTTTGAATTTATTAATAATGAAAACCCTGATATAATTTGTTTCCAGGAATTTTACACCAATAACAGCCGGCTTACCGAAAAGTATATTTCCAATGATGCACTAAATGATAAATATTACTCGCATATCGACTATACGATCCAAAATAGCAAAGAGAACTACGGAATTGCAACCTATAGTAAACATCCAATCGTTAACAAAGGCGTAATACAATTTAAAAACTCAACCAATACCAGTATCTATACAGATATTTTAGTAAATAAGGATACCATTCGGGTATTTAACAATCACTTACAATCGATACGGTTTAACAGCGGAAACTATTCGTTTATCAGTAATAGTAAATCGATGAATGATGAAGAACGAATGAAAGAAATAAAAGATATTTCGTTTCGCTTACGCGATGCATTTATAAAGAGAGCAGAACAAGCCAGAATTGTTTCAAACCATGTTAAAAACTCACCTTATCCGGTTTTTATTTGTGGTGATTTTAACGATGTGCCGGTATCATATACCTATCATATATTAAGCAGAGATTTAAAAGACTCGTTTATTGAAGCAGGCGAAGGTATTGGGAATACCTACATTGGTAAATTTCCATCCTTTCGGATTGATTATATTTTACATAGCAAAAATGTACATTGCCACGAGTTTGATATTCGAAAAGTGAAACTTTCGGATCATTATCCAATTGTAGGTAAATTTTCGATAAAATAATTAAAAAGGTAATTTGTTTAAGTCTACGTTTCCACCTGAAATAATAAGACCAATTTTTTTATTTGCAAACACCGGTTTATTTTCCAGAATAGCTGCAACAGGCACTGCAGACGATGGCTCAATAATAATTTTCATTCGTTCCCAAATCATACGCATTGCCTCAACAATTGATTCTTCGCGAACGGTAAATATATCGTCTATGTTACTTTTAATGATCTCAAATGTAAGCGGGCTTAAAGATGTTAACAATCCATCGGCAATTGTTTTTGGCGGGCCGGCCGGAATTAACTCTCCTTGCTTAAACGAACGAAATGCATCGTCGGCTAACAATGGCTCAGCACCATACACTTTTAGTCTGGGATTAATTGATTTCGAAGAGATAAGGGTTCCACTCATCAATCCACCGCCACCAATAGGTGCCATTACGCAATTTAAATCATTAATCTCTTCTAATAGCTCCTTTGCCGCAGTTCCTTGTCCGCAAATCACATGAAAATGATCATAAGGATGAATAAATGTAGCACCCGTTTCTTTTTGAACCTGATGCAAAGTATCTTCTCTTGCCTGCAGGGTAGGTTCACAAAAAGTGATAGTTGCACCATAACCCGCCACTGCCTTCTTTTTAATTTCGGGCGCATTTTTTGGCATTACGATGTATGCCGGCACACCCAGTTGCTTTGCTGCCAGGCTAAGTGCTGCTGCATGATTTCCTGATGAATGAGTAGCTACTCCCTTTTGTGCATCGCTTTTACTAAGCACGCGAACCGCATTGGTTGCACCCCGAAATTTAAAAGCCCCGACTTTTTGAAAATTTTCGCATTTAAAAAAAATCTGGCAACCAAGTATTTCGTTCACACTGGATGATGTAAAAACTGGTGTTTTATTTATTAAGCCGGTAATTCGCTCATGAGCTTCCTTTATATGTTGGAATGTTGGAATGGTGTTATTCATACAATCTTTTTTTGCTAAAATTATAAAATCATTCCATAAGTAGTGAGTCTTGAACGCTTTTTTTGTAGCTTTTAAACCGTAACATAATTTCAGAATAAAGACTGTAGTCGGAGATACTCAAAATATACTGATCAGAAAAATTGCAATATTGCATAAATGCCCTGGCTTCATCGATACTTAAGCCTGTAATATTTCGTATAATATATTCATTGTACCTTTCGCGCACTTTGTCTTTTACCTTCCCTTCCTTTTCCAGCTCAATGTACTTTCTAATATCTTTCGCTTCTTTGCTAAACAAGCTGTAAATTAACGAAATAGGATTAGCTATGCTGTTGGATGCAACAAACACCGGTTGTACTTCCACATGTTTAAATAAATCATCAAGCTGATTGTTAAATTTTACTTCCGGCAATTTTAGTTGCAACACCTTTTGCTCAAACTCTTTATAGGTGCCTAAATAAGATATCGACACTTCAGGAATATCATAGCTTCTGCTCTTTACGAAAATTTCGACTAAAGTGTCCTTGTCGGTTAGTACCTGGTGTTCAAGATAATCAAACCCAATTGCAGAAATATTTAAGGTATCTCCTACTCTTGTCCAAATTTCAAAATAACCCGAAGTGTCGGCAACCATTCCTTTTTTCTGTCGATAATCAATAATATGAGCCATAGCCACCGGATATTCCTTTTCTTTACTTAAAACCTGCCCTCTGTAAAGAATTAAACTATCCGTAGTTTGTGCCATGGATAAAATAGCCCAAGAGCACAAAACAAAAACCAGGCAATATCTTACGATTATTTTTTTCAAAAATCTTTAATTAATTGACACAAATATAAGTCTTGATATCAACTAAAATACCATGATTTAACAGAGTTTAACTTTTATATGATAATTTTAAGAGCAAAAAACCACTAAAAGCGATTAAGTTTTTTTCCTTATCTTCGCCGATGATTATAGAATCGCGAATCAAAGACTGAATAACGATGGAAGCAAAACAGCAACTTATTGAGAAAATCTGGGAAAACAGAGAATTGTTAAAAGATCAGAAAAGTATTGATACCATAAAAGAAGTAATTGAATTACTGGACAAAGGAAAGTTGCGTGTTGCCGATCCAACTGCAAATGGCTGGAAAGTAAACGAGTGGATTAAAAAAGCGGTTATTCTATATTTCCCAATTCAGAAAATGAAAGTAACAAAAGTAGGCCCATTTGAGTTTCATGATAAAATGGATTTAAAATCGGGGTACGATGAGTTGGGAGTTCGGGTTGTACCGCACGCAATTGCCAGGTACGGTGCGTATATTGCCAAAGATGTAATTATGATGCCTTCGTATGTAAATATTGGCGCTTATGTTGATTCAGGAACCATGGTTGATACCTGGGCAACGGTAGGCTCCTGCGCACAAATCGGTAAAAATGTTCATTTAAGTGGTGGAGTTGGAATTGGTGGTGTTTTGGAACCTATACAAGCTGCCCCGGTAATTATTGAAGACGATTGTTTTATCGGCTCGCGATGCATTGTGGTAGAAGGTGTACATATTGAAAAAGAAGCTGTACTGGGAGCAAATGTAGTAATAACGGGCTCAACCAAAATAATTGATGTTTCCGGTTCGGAACCTAAAGAATATAAAGGATTTATTCCTGCAAGATCTGTAGTAATTCCGGGAACACAAACTAAAAAATTTAACGCAGGAGAATACCAGGTTCCATGTGCATTAATTATTGGTAAACGTAAAGAATCAACAAACCTTAAAACATCATTGAACGATGCGTTGAGAGAGTATGATGTAACAGTGTAATTTTCTATCTAAAATAAGCCATGGGATCTAAATATAAACTTGCCAATAATATCAGATTAGAGAATGGTGCTATTCCTTTAACCTGGTGGGATGTGACACCAAATTTTGGAGATTTATTATCTCCTTATTTAATTACAAAATTAACTGATACTCCAGTAAAACTAGTTTCAATTAGCCCTGGTTTTAAGCGGAACTTTATACAAACACAGTTAATAAAAAACACATTCTCTTACTTTGCCATTGGATCAATAATTAGCAGGGTTACTAATAAATCAATAGTTTGGGGTTCTGGTGCATTCGGAACAGAAAATCAGTTAAGTGTTGGCACAAAGGCAAAATATTTAGCTGTAAGAGGGCCGTTAACCAGAAATTTACTAAGAATTCATGGTGTTAAAAATGTTCCTGAAGTTTATGGTGATCCAGCATTGCTAATGCCAAAAGTTTTTAATCCTGATGTACCTAAAAAATACAAGCTCGGAGTTATACTAAGGTGGTCTGAAGATGCATGGAACAAAGCTGAATTTGATTCAGATATTAAAAAAATATATTTAGGAACCGATGATATCGAAAGTACGATTACAGATATACTCTCGTGTGAAAAAATATTTTCATCTTCGCTCCATGGAATTATCCTGGCTGATACTTATGGGATTCCATCAGCATGGTTAAAATCTGATACACCAAAGGGGTTTGAGTTTAAGTTTTACGATTATTTTATCTCTGTACATAAGGTTCAAATTCCACAACATTCTGATTTTCTGCAACATGAAGTCACGTTTGATAAAATTGCGAAAAAGATAATGTTTGACGACAGAAAAATTCAGTTTGATGCAGATGCTCTTCTGAAAAGCTGTCCATTTATTGATAAAGAATCAGTTGAAGAAAGTTAGTACTTTTGTCACTTAAACCTAAAAGTGTCAAATTTTATCTGAGATGTAATTATGTAGATATTATATAACTACTTTATTACATCAACAAAAAAATAATTCTTTGTCATTATCGAAAAAAAATACTGGAAAATTTTTAGACATTAATCTAATCGGTAGATAATATTCAAGAACATATTCTCTGATTGAAAAGCTGTTTATTATTCTAAAATAATTTGTATTGAATGTGTCAGTATGTTTCAAAGAACCAGATTATACTAAGAACTTAAAGCCAAAATATCTTGTCTTACTTATAAGCCTCCCCAACTATCGTGTTTTCATCGGATCCACAACTCCATTCTTTAATAGGTGTAGACCAATCGCCGTATTTTTGAGTTAAATAATCTTTATATTTATATGGAACCTTTAGCTTTTGACCAAGATATTCAATGGTTTCGTATTTAGAATAGTAAATTTTATCAACCCGCATAATCTTTTCCATGGCCTGCCAGTACGTGTGCGTATCGTCGTCAGCCTTCACAAAAATATCAGCTACTACCATATGCTTGTGGAAAATTGGAAATATCGCTTTTAATATCGACGGTATGCGTTTTTTAACTTTAAAAACCCGGTATTGTCCCTTTTTAAACCCGCCAATATCTTTGTGCATTTTTCTGGATGTTATTCGATACCCTTTTTTTGCTATAAGATTCTTATTCGCTGCAAATTTTTCTGCATCATTTACCGAAATCGATAAATCAATATCATGATCCCACGGTAGTAAATCACCATCACGTACCAAGCCCAGTAAAGTTCCACCTTCCAGATAATAATCAATATTTTGATTGTCGAGAAAGTCCAGTACATCAAACAAAACTTTTCTGGCTCTGACAAGATTTTTATCAGTAAGTTTTGGATATTTAATCATCCATAGTTTAGTTTAGGTTTGTCAATCTGTAAGCCGCAATGTTAATAAAATTTTACGTAAATATTAAATGGATTTCAATAAACTGCTCCAAATATTTACATATCAGCTAATTGATATTTTATAAAAATCAAGTGAGTTTCTAACGTTCCGAATAAAAATCTTATCTTTGCCATTTCATAAATACAATTTCTTGAAAAGAAACCGATCAAATGATTAAATTATCTGCTGTAATTATTACCTATAACGAAGAAGCAAAAATTGAGCGCTGCATATCATCCTTAAAATCAGTAGCCGACGAAATTGTGGTGGTTGACTCGTACTCCGAAGATAAAACGGAAGAAATATGTGCACGATTGGGAGCAAAGTTTATAAAACATCCGTTCGAAGGTTATATTGAACAAAAAAACTACGCCCTTAACTGTTCAACTTACGACCATGTATTATCGCTAGATGCCGACGAAGCTTTATCCGAAGAACTTAAAAATTCCATACTAAAAGTAAAAGCGAACTGGAAATACGACGGTTATTACTTTAATCGTTTCAACAACTACTGCGGACAGTGGATTCACCACTCAAACTGGTATCCCGACCGGAAAATGAGATTGTTTGATAAAACAAAAGGCGCCTGGGGAGGAACCAACCCACACGACCGGTTTATTTTGAAACCGGGAGGAACAAAAAAGTATTTACATGGAAATCTGCTTCACTGGGTTCTTCCAACCTATGATGCACACATTGACAAAGCCAATAAATTTTCAACCATTGCCGCAAACGAAGCGTTTAAGAAAGGAAGAAAAGCATCCATTTTTACCATCTTGTCGCACGCCATGTGGAGGTTTGTTAAATCTTACTTTATTAAACTGGGAGTTCTGGATGGCTATAACGGATTTGTAATTAGCTCATTCTCTTCGTATACAGTGTTTCTTAAATACATTAAATTACGACAGTTGAATTTAAAAGAGAAAAAAAGAAAGAACGGTAAAAAACAAAAATATTCACCCCAAATTGCAAATTAAATAAACCATGAAAATTGTAATATTAGCAGCAGGTATCGGATCACGATTAGGGAATCCTTTTCCAAAACCACTTACTCCACTAAAAAGTGGCGATACTATTATGAAACAACAAATCAACAATTTAACATCATATTTTAATTTCGATGATATTAATATTGTTGTTGGTTTTAAAAAGGATCTAATTATGGAAAGCATATCGGATGCAACCTATATTTATAATCCGGTTTTCGATCAAACCAATACATCGAAAAGTCTGTTAAAAGCATTGAAGAAATACCATAGCGAATCGGTTTTGTGGTTAAACGGGGATGTTGTATTTGACAAGCGCATTTTTGATTTGCTGATTCCGTTTATTAATAAAAATGAATCGTTCGTTTCGGTTAACAACGAAGAAGTTGCCGAAGAAGAAGTAAAATATACATTGGATTCTGATGGTTTTATAAAGGAAATCTCGAAAACTGTAAAAGACGGACTGGGCGAAGCAGTAGGAATTAACTTTATCTCATCAAAAGATATTAGCTTCTTTATTAAGCGTTTAGAAGAATGCAATGATAACGACTATTTTGAAAGAGGAATCGAATTGGCAATTCAAAAAGATCGTATCAAAGTAAATGCGGTAGATATTTCGAAATATAACTGCATGGAGGTTGATTTTATGGAAGATCTTGAGAATGTGAACAAGATGTTCAAATAGCATGAAAACAACGCTTTTTTGTAAAAACCCTTATGCATTTGGCATTTTAAAACCGCTATACGATGAGCTTATTACAAGAAATCATCCTGTAAAGTGGTTTATTCCTAATGATATTGTCGAAAAATTTCCATTCAAAAAAGAGTGCGATTACACAACAAACATTCAGGAAATTCATGATTTTAAGAGCGATGTAATTATTGTTCCGGGTAATGAAGTTCCACATTATTTGCGTGGAGTAAAAGTTCAGATATTTCATGGCCTGGCCGGCGAAAAAAAAGGCCATTTCAGAATCAGGAAATATTTTGATCTTTATCTAACTCAGGGGCCATACTTTACAAACCGCTTTCATAAACTTGCCAAAAAACACAAAGATTTCGATGTAATTGAAACCGGGTGGCCTAAGCTTGACCAGTTGTTCGCTCAAAAAGGATCATACGATAAAGAAAAAAATGACTTATTAAACGAGCATGCAGTTAAAAGAATCATATTGTATGCTCCAACTTTTTCCCCATCATTAACATCGGCTATCGATTTAAAAACTCACATACTAAAATTGGCAAATTCTGAAAACTTAGTGTTCATAAAATTTCACGATTTAATGGATCAAAAAGTAATATCAGAATATAAAACATTATGCAAAGAATACCCCAATGCCAGGATTGTTGAAGATAACAACATCATTAAATATCTGATTTTGTCGGACATAATGATTAGTGATACTTCATCGGTTGTCTATGAATTCTTATTGTTAGACAAACCCGTTATAACGTACAAATCCAAATCAAAAAACATTAAGTGGGAAAACATTTCGAGTTATAAACAACTGATTACATCGGTAAACGAAACCATTAAATACGATAAATTCAAAGACCAAAGAAGTTGGATTATTGCAAATTACCATCCTTACACCGATGGTAAATCTTCGAAAAGAATGGTTGATACCCTGGAGCAATACATTCTGGAAAATCCGATTCCGGAGCAAAGAAAACTCCCCTGGGGCAGAAAACGAAAGATGATTAAAATGTTTGGTAAAGTAAACTAGCCGATATGAAACAGGATATTCAGAAATGCCTGGAAATATTACATAATGGGGGTGTTATACTCTATCCTACTGATACTATTTGGGGTTTAGGATGCGATGCTACCAACGAAAATGCAGTAAAAAGAATACTTGAAATAAAAAAAAGAAGCAATCAAAAAACCTTTTTAGTGTTGCTTGATAGTGCCGGAAAAGTTCCTTCCTATGTCAAAGAAGTTCCGGAAATTGCATGGGACTTAATTGAATTATCGGAAAAACCACTAACCATAATTTACTCCGATGCAAAAAATCTGGCTAGTAACTTAATTGCTGACGACGGAAGTATCGGAATACGAATTGCACAAGATTCTTTTTGTCAAAAACTGATACAACAATTTAAAAAACCTATTGTTTCTACATCTGCTAACCTAAGTGGGGAAAAAGCCCCCGGTAATTTCTCTGAAATATCGGAAGAGATCATTCAGGCCGTTGACTATGTGGTAGAATGGCGGCAAGATGAATATCATAAAGCACAAACATCCAGTATTATAAAACTAAAACCCAACGGCGAAATTAAAATAATACGAGAGTAAAAGAAGCCGTTCTGATTTTTCTTGCAAAGAAACTAATTCGCAAAGTTCAGTTTATCATCACTTTGCGAATTAAAGCTCCAAATGCATCTTGCATACCTTCTCAATGTTGTTCTTAATCTTCGCTTCGTATTTTACCACTACCAGTAATATAGGCATCAATTAATGGTTTTCCTTTATAATATATTCTTCCGCTACCGGTAATGTTAGCATCCAATTCGTCAATTACAGTTGCACGAATCGAGCCTGAACCTGTAATGGTTAAATCGGCTTCGTCAAACGCAATATCGTAAGCTTCAAAATCACCTGAACCGGTTATTGTAGCGCTCAGCTCTTTCGCTTTTGTTTTACCTTTAATTTTAATGTCGCCCGAACCTGTAATTACTGCTGTTACTTCATTTGTTACCAGGTCATCAATTATAATTTTTCCACTTCCGGAAAGCACAAAACCCAGTTGTTCCGATTTAATCTGGTTTTGAGCAATAACATCTCCTGATCCCGAAAGTATTAGTTTACTGATATCTTTAACCGTTACATAAACATTTATCTCGCCAAATCCACGGTAATTGTACCATTTTTCAAAACCAATGCTTAAAGTATTTCCTCGAACCTCCGTTTCAATCTTTTCAAGTAAATCTTCGTCCGCTTCAATAATTACTTCGTTTTTTGAACCCTGAGTTAAAAATAAATTGCCAGGTAAAGCAAATGACAATTCGTTAAAATCTGCAACTTTTCTGTTTTCTTTTTTTACATCGCTTAAGCTTATTGCCTGAGTACTAATCGATAGAGCCATTAACAATAAGAAAGTTGGAATTATAAACCATTTAATTGTTGTTTTCATAAATCAAATTTTTAATTAGTTTTGATAAAGACGCTCAAAAATGATATCTGCTGCAATAATTTTAATTATTTTTGGAGAATATTAATTGACTAACAGAAATGATTCGATTTCCAAAATCATATACTCCCAGGTGGATTGTTTTTTTAATTGATCTGGGGATTTGTGCGGTATCCATATCTGCTGCCTTTTTATTGCGTTTTAACTTTGTTATTCCACAAAGTTACATGGATGCACTTTACTTTATTATACCTTATGTCCTGTTTTTTCGATCAATCACCTTTTTAATCTTTAAAACCTATGCCGGGATCATAAGATATTCGGGAGCAAAAGATACGGAAAGGATCTTTCTGGTTGCTATTTCTGGTAGTTTAGTTTTTATTGTAATCAATGTATTAAACTACTTTTTCCTGGAAGGAACTTACATCATTCCTTTTTCGGTAATTGCCATTGATTTCTTATTAACTGTTTTCCTAATGGCATCATTTCGCCTGTCAACCAAGATTGTTTACCAGGAATTATACAACCCCAGTAAAGAAAAAACGGATATTATCATTTATGGTGCAGGGCAATTCGGAGTGATCACCAAAAGAACCCTCGACCGTGATGCCGAGAGTAAGCATAAAGTGCTTGCCTTTATGGATATTAACGATTCGAACATAGGAAAACGTCTGGAGGGCGTTACCATATATCATCCATCCTACCTTGAAAATCTTCTGGAACACAATACAGTAGAAAAGCTAATTATTGCCAAAGAAGATATTGAAGCCGAAGAAAAACATAATATCATTGAAAAATGCCTGCAAAATAACGTGCGGGTTCTTTCGGTGCCCGACATAAATACCTGGATTAATGGCGAATTAAGTTTTAACCAGATTAAAGATATTAAAATTGAAGATTTGCTGGAACGACCGCCAATTGTGTTGGACGTTACACGAATTAAAAAGAAATTATTGAATAAAACCATTCTGGTTACGGGAGCCGCAGGGTCAATCGGAAGCGAAATTGTTCGACAGCTGATTCAGTTTAACCCTAAAAAAATTGTGCTTTTTGATCAGGCCGAATCGCCACTTTACGATATGGAACTTGATTTACAGGAGAAATTCAACTTCTATAACTTTGAGATCGTAATAGGAAATATAGCCGATAAATATAGGGTAAAAAAACTATTCGAATCTTTTAAACCTTCATTTGTGTATCATGCAGCAGCATATAAGCATGTTCCAATGATGGAAAATAACCCCACTGAAGCACTTCGCACCAATATTCTGGGAACCAAAAATATTGCCGATATCTCGCACGAATACAAAGTTGAGCAATTTGTAATGGTATCGACCGACAAAGCCGTAAACCCAACAAATGTAATGGGTGCATCAAAACGTATAGCAGAAATTTACATACAGTCTTTTAACCAGATTAGTAACACCAATTTTATCACAACACGATTTGGAAATGTATTGGGATCGAACGGATCTGTAATTCTTCGCTTTAAAAAACAAATTGATAAAGGTGGTCCGGTTACTGTAACGCATCCTGAAGTTACGCGTTATTTTATGACTATCCCCGAAGCCTGCCAGTTAGTTATTGAAGCAGGAGCCATGAGCAAAGGCGGAGAGATTTTTATTTTCGATATGGGTAAATCCGTAAAAATTATCGATTTGGCAAAAAAGATGATAAAACTCTCGGGCTTAAACATAGGAAAAGATATACAGATTAAATTTACCGGACTTCGGCCTGGCGAGAAATTATACGAAGAACTGCTTAATGATATGGAAAATACTATTCCTACACACCATTCCAAGATCATGATAGCAAAAGTGCGCGAATACGATATAGCGCAAGTACAGGAGCAGTTCAAAGATTTATTAAACCTTCAAAAGCATCATAACAACATGGAGATTGTAAAAAAGATGAAGGAGATTGTTCCTGAATTTAAAAGTCAGAACTCCGTGTACGAAGAGTTGGATGCTGAATTCCAGAATTATGACAGATAACCAAATTTTTAAGTTTTTTCATACTACACCCATTCAAATTCGTTTTAACGATTTTGACTCTTTAGCACACGTAAACAATTCCGTTTATCAAAACTACTTTGATCTTGCACGAACCAGTTACTTTGATAAGGTTTTACAAGAAAAAATGCAATGGAATATTCGTGGGTTGGTTCTAAAAAAAGTAAGCTTGGAGTTTATTCGTCCCATTCTTATGGATGATCAAGTTGAAGTGCAAACAAAGATAAATAGGCTTGGCAACAAGAGCCTGTCTATGTATCAGCAGATTATCTGTGCCAATTCTGGTGAAACTATGGCCATTTGTGAATCCATCATGGTTTCTTTTTGCAAATCCGCAGATAAACCCTGTCCGATTCCTGATGAGTGGAGAATTAAAATTGGAAACTTTGAAAAGGATATAGAATTCTAAGAAAGATCTAACAAACCATCTGGTATTTCTAAATAAATTATTTGAAGTTGATCATCCAGATCCAGGATTAAATCTTCGCCAGCCGGAATTAATTTTTCTCCCTGAGATGTTTTTACATTTAGCAATGGATTTTTTGCAATATCCACAAACTCAACCACCGTGCCTATTAAAACATCGTTCTGATCTTTTACCTGATAGCCCACCACATCAATAAATTCCGATGTATCAACTCCAGTAGCTTCTTTTTGCTTTTTTGAGATATAAAAATCAGCACCAATAAATTCCTGTGATTTCTGATCAGAATCTAACCCTTCTATTTGAACTATAAGAGTTTGGTTAGATTTTATTTTACTGCTTTCAATAAAAAAAGGAACCAATTTTCCGTCTACTTCGACCAAAATTGATTCCAATTTTAATATTTCTTCTGGTAAATCATTATTAAACTTTAGAATAATTTCGCCTTTCGTCCCCGCAGTTTTTAAAAGCGACCCGGTTAAATAATGATCATCCTTTTTCATGCAAAAAATATATCTTAAGCTTCTTTTGCTTCGTCAGTATTTTCTGCTTCAGGAGCTTGCTCTTCTGCAACTTCCGTTGTTTCTTCAGGCTTTACTTCTTCTTCGTCTTTTGCATTGGCTTTTGCTTCTTCAGCAGCAGCTTCAGCCGTTTTCTTTGCTAATTCTTCGGCTCTTGCTTCACGAACTTTTGTTTCAGCTTCAAAGCGTTTCTTCGCATCAGAATCCATGCCTTTTTTAAGCATATCAACTTTCGCTTGGATTTTGCTTTCTTTTTCTTTTAACCAGCTTTGGAATTTCTCCTCAGCTTGTTCTTCAGTTAAAGCACCTTTTTTTACTCCTTCAAGTAAGTGCTTTTTCATCATCACACCTTTGTATGACAAAATAGCTCTACATGTATCTGTAGGTTGAGCGCCCTTTTGTAGCCAATCTAATGCTTTATCAAAATCTAACTCAATAGTAGCAGGATTAGTAGTAGGATTATAACGTCCTACACTTTCAATAAATCTACCATCTCGTGGCGCTCTGCTATCTGCGATAACAATGTGATAAAAAGGGGCTCTTTTTTTCCCTCTTCTTGTTAATCGAATCTTTACAGGCATACTCTTGTTTTTTTAAAATTAATAAACCTACATTTTTGAAAATGTGCGGCAAAGATACAATTTTATTTCGTTTATAAAATATTTTTATGTCTTATTTCAATCTAAAAACAATTGCTTTTTGATTAAAAAGTAAATTAAGTTAAGTTATCAACATGGAAAGCCAGTTTTAAATGAAATACTTCATTTTAAATGTTTTTATACCAGAATAGATGTGTAAAAAAACAATTGAAATTTTCCAATAAAAGTATATAGATGCATTAACTTTGTTACATCTTTTTCTACAAAATTTATTTTTCATGTTTTTAATATTTGATACTGAAACCACCGGTTTACCTAAAAAGTGGAAAGCTCCTTTAACTGATTTCGATAACTGGCCAAGAATGGTCCAATTGGCGTGGCAGTGTCACGATTTGGAAGGTAATTTTCTTTTCGCAAAAAATCATGTAATTAAACCCGAAGGTTATACCATACCCAAAGATGTGGAAGAATTGCATGGCATCTCCACCGAAATTGCCAGTGAAAAAGGAATCCCTTTAAAAGATGCTTTAATTGATTTTGTAGAAGATGTTAAAAAAGCAAAATTTATTGTAGGGCATAATGTTGAATTTGACATTAACATTGTTGGCAGCGAATTATTAAGATGCGGCCTGGAAGAAATTATTACAAGCGCCCCGCAGCTGTGCACGAAAATTGAAAGCACAGAGTTCTGTGCCATACGTAATAAAAGCGGAGGTATAAAATCACCTACCTTAACCGAACTTCACTTAAAATTATTTAAAGTCCCTTTTGCCGAAGCACATAATGCTGCAGCCGATGTGGAAGCAACATCACGATGTTTTCTTGAGCTGGTAAGAGTTGGTGGTATAAGTAACTCGGTGCTAAAAATGACCGAAAAGGAAATAGAAGCCTTTCGTCGCAACAATCCTTCTGAAATTAAACCTGTAGGAATTAAATACGAATCATTTAAAGTAAATGAATTTACCGATATTTCTATTGAAGCAGAAGAACAGAAAATAAAAGAAGCATCTGTTGACTCCAGTCTGCAGGCTTTTGTTCATCTCCATGTTCACTCGCAATATTCAATTTTAGATGGAGCAGCTTCCACAGCACAAATAGCAGCAAAAGCAAAAGAAGATAATATGCCAGCCGTGGCACTAACAGACCATGGCAGTATGTTTGGTATAAAAGAATTTCATGTTTCGTGCAAGAAAAAAGGAATAAAACCAATTATAGGCATTGAAGCATATGTTGCCCGGCGCGGGCATCTGCGTAAAGATGAAAAAGTAGATTCATCGGGTAATCACTTAATACTTTTAGCACAAAACTATCAGGGATATCAAAACCTGCTAAAGCTTACATCCATTGCTCACAATGATGGAATGTACTATAAGCCAAGAATCGACAAGGAGCTTTTAGAAAAATACAACGCAGGAATAATTGTTACCAGCGCGTGCCTGGGTGGCGAAATTGCTCAGCATATCATGTCTGGTAATTTCGACAAAGCCAAAGAAACCATTTTGTGGTTTAAATCAGTTTTTGGCGATAACTATTACCTTGAAATCATGCGCCACAAAAATAATGATCCTCGCTTAAAAATAGACGTGTGGGAAAATCAGGTGAAGGTAAACAAGGTAATTCTTGAAATGGCCAACGAACTTAACGTAAAAGTAATTGCCACCAACGATGTTCATTTTATTGATCCGGATGACGCAGAAGCGCATGATGTACTGGTATGTTTAAGTACCGGCCGCGATTACGATGATCCAACGCGAATGCGTTATACAAAGCAGGAATGGTTCAAAACAACTCAGGAAATGAACGAGTTATTCGCCGATGTTCCTGAAGCGCTGGCAAACACCATAGAAATAGCAAATAAGGTGGAGCAATTTGAGTTAGACTCAAAGCCCATTATGCCGGATTTCCCATTACCCGAAGGCTTTGATAAGGAAGCAGATTATTTGCGGCACATTACCTTGGAAGGAGCAAAAAAACGATATGGCGAACCTTTACCCGAAGGACATCAGGAAAGAATAAATTTTGAACTGGATACCATCATTAATATGGGATTTCCGGGATATTTCCTTATAGTCCAGGACTTTATTAACTGGGCCAAAGACAATGGTGTTTTGGTGGGACCGGGACGTGGTTCAGCAGCTGGATCTGTTGTTGCCTACTGCACTGGAATAACAAATGTTGATCCTATAAAATACAATCTGCTTTTCGAGCGATTCCTGAACCCCGATCGTGTCTCCATGCCCGATATCGATATTGACTTTGATGATGATGGACGCCAACTGGTACTGGATTTTGTAGCAAAAAAATATGGACACGATAAAGTAGCCCACATCTGTACTTTTGGTACTATGGCAACTAAAAGTTCCATTAAAGATGTGGCGCGGGTATTAAAACTGGATTTATCGGAAGCAAATCGTTTGGCAAAGCTGGTTCCCGAAGCACCGAAAATGAGTTTCGAAAAAGCCTATAAAGAAGAGCCTGCCTTAGTTCAAGAAAAGAAATCATCCAATCCATTAATTGCCCAAACCATACAGTTGGCCGAAAAGCTGGAAGGCTCGGTACGACAAACCGGAGTGCATGCCTGTGGCGTACTTATTGGCCGTAACTCCCTGGAACAACACCTGCCTGTAATGCCAACCAAAGGCGAAGAAATGCTTACCACCCAGTACGATGGACGGTTTGTTGAGGATATTGGCTTGCTTAAAATGGATTTTCTCGGGCTAAAAACATTGTCGATTATTAAGGAAGTCTTATCCAATATTAAACTCTCCAAAGGAATTGATATTGATATTAACAATATTGGACTGGACGATGAAAAAACATTTCAACTGTTTAGCCGGGGTGAAACTACGGCTATTTTCCAGTTCGAATCGCCCGGAATGAAAAAGCACCTGAGAGCACTTCAGCCCAACCGGTTTGAAGATCTTGTGGCTATGAATGCGCTTTACCGCCCCGGTCCAATGGAATATATTCCTTCTTTTATTGCCCGAAAACACGGCAAAGAAAAAATTGAATACGACCATCCGATGATGGAATCCTTCCTAAAAGATACCTACGGAATTACTGTATATCAGGAACAGGTGATGCTTCAGTCCAGGGCTTTAGGAGGATTTACCCGTGGCGATTCTGACTCGCTGCGTAAAGCAATGGGTAAGAAGAAAAAGGACATGATGGATAAACTTAAAGTTAAGTTTACTGAAGGTTGTCTGGCAAGTGAAGAATTTCTGGAAGGATGTAAAGAAGTTAAAAAAGAGCCCAAAAAATTAATCGAGAAAATATGGATTGACTGGGAAGCGTTCGCCAGTTATGCTTTCAATAAATCTCATTCTGTATGTTATGCGTATATTGCTTATCAAACAGGGTATCTTAAAGCCAATTATCCGGAAGAGTTCATGGCCGGCGTTTTAAGCCGAAACCTGAGCGATATTACAAAGATCACCAACTTTATGGAAGATTCCCGTAATATGGGAATGGCTGTTTTAGGACCCGATGTAAACGAAAGCTACCGTAAATTTACGGTAAATAAAGAAGGAGCAATCCGATTCGGAATGGCTGGCATTAAAGGCGTTGGTGAAGGAGCTGTAGAAGCTATTATCGAAGAACGTGAGAAAAATGGCCACTTTAAAGATATATACGACTTTGTTGAACGAATAAACCTGAATCAGGTAAATAAAAAAACCTTTGAAGCACTTGCTACAGCAGGCGCATTTGATAACCTTGACCAGATTAAACGCGGACAATACTTTGCCCAGGATGAAAACAGCGATAATACGTATATTGAAAGTTTAGTTCGTTACGGAAATAAATATCAAAATGATAAAAACAGCACTCAACAATCCTTATTTGGTGGTGCTCAAACAATCGAGATTTCTAAACCGCCCATTCCAACAGCAGATGATTGGCAGAAACTGGTAAAACTGAAAAAAGAAAAAGAAGTAATTGGTATTTATCTTTCAGCGCACCCTTTAGATGATTTTAAACTGGAGATCGATAATTTTTGTAACGCTTCCTTATCTGAATTTGGCGATATAACCAATTTACGCGGAAGAGATTTAACGGTAGCAGGAATTGTAACAGAAGTAAAGCACTCCATTAGTAAAACCGGAAAACCTTTTGGTTTTCTTACCATACAGGATTATTCTGAGTCATATCGGCTGGCGCTATTTGGGAAAGACTACGAAAACTTCAGAAAATATTGTTATATGGATTATCCTTTGTTAATTAAAGGAAAAGTGCAACCACGTCCTTATAACGAGCAGGAACTTGAGTTTAAAATCAAAACCATGATGATGCTAAGCCAGGTTCGCGAAGAGATGGTAAATAATCTAACATTAACCATTCCTTTAAATAAAATTAACGAAGATCTGGTTGCAGAAGTAAAAAAGGAAGCCCTGGCAAAAAAAGGAAAAATAAATCTGAAATTTAAAATTGTAGATATGGAAGAAAATATTGCAATAGATTTATTCTCCCGAACAGAGCGAATTGAACTTACCAATGACTTATTAAAATATTTAAATGGAAAATCAGATATACAATATTCTATAAATTAAACATTTTATATATAAATTTGTATTCATATTCTAAATGTAAATTATTTTAAAACATAAAATATAAAAACTATGACAATAGAAGTTAACGACTCAAATTTTGAAGAAAAAGTATTACAGTCTGATAAGCCTGTAATTGTTGATTTTTGGGCAGAATGGTGTGGCCCATGCCGAATGATCGGACCAATTGTTGAAGAACTATCTGAAGATTACAAAGACCAGGCGGTTTGTGTAAAAGTAGATGTCGACAGCAGTCCGGGTGTTGCTTCAAAATATGGAATTAGAAACATTCCAACCATACTTTTCTTCAAAAATGGAGAAATTGTTGATAAACAAGTTGGTGCAGTGCCAAAAAGCAATTTGGAAGCTAAGCTAAAACCACTTTTATAAAAAAATTACCAAAATATTTGAAAGGCGTGGATTGATATTCACGCCTTTTTTATTTGAATTTTCCTGAATCGTTTATATTTTTAATCTTATTAACCTGTTATTTATCGAAATGGAATATTCAAATTTAAAGATTAAAGACTGGGCTGTTGAAGACCGCCCACGGGAAAAATTGATTAAACGTGGAATTGGCAGTTTAAGCGATGCAGAGCTAATCGCCATTTTAATTGGATCCGGCACGCAAAACGAATCGGCAGTAGACCTGTCGAAGAAAGTTCTAAAAAGCGCTAATAACAACCTAAACGACCTGGGAAAATTGGGAATTGCAGAGCTTATAAAAATGAAAGGAATTGGCGAAGCAAAAGCCATTACCATAATTGCGGCCATGGAACTGGGGCGGCGCAGAAAAATCGCAGACATACTGGAGAAACAAAAAATCTCGCAAAGCAAGGATGTTTTTGAACTTTTCCAGCCAATTATAGGAGATTTGCCACACGAAGAGTTCTGGATCTTATTACTCAATCGATCGAATAAAATAATCGATCGTTTTAAAATGAGCCAGGGTGGTGTAACAGGAACAGTAATCGATGTAAAGATCATTTTAAAAAAGGCAATCGAGAAACTGGCATCATCAGTTATACTTTGTCATAATCATCCATCGGGGAATCGAAACCCCAGCAAAGCAGACGAAAACATAACCATCAAATTAAAAGAATCCGCTCAGCTAATGGATATTTCGGTGCTTGATCATATTATTGTGGCCGATAATAACTACTTTAGTTTTGCCGATGATGGAAAATTATAATCAAACAACTTGAATATTAAGTACCTGAAAAATAGTGAGATCAATTTTGTCCGTTGGGATAATTGTATAAATAATGCCCTAAATGGAAATATATTTGCCTATTCGTGGTACTTAAATATTATTTGCGAAAACTGGGATGCCCTTGTTTTAGGAGATTACGATTATGTTATGCCCATTCTGCATCACGAAAAATTTAAACGAAATATCATCTTTTCTTCACGATTAGGTAATCGCTTAGGTATTTTTTCCAATAAAATACTAAGCAATGAGATAGTTACCGCTTTTATAAATCAGATTCCGGTTAAATTTCAGCTCATTAATTTATTACTGAACAAATTCAATAAATTAAACCAAAAAACTTCGACTTTAAAAACCTACGAAATGGATTTGATTCGTTCGTACATGAAATCAACCGAAAAATACAGCAATCATTTTCATAAATGCATTCACATTGCAGTAAGTAAAAGAATAAGTGTAATACAGGCTATAACACCAAACGAATTAATTCATTTTGCCTATAAAAAAAATTCAACAGCAAATCCGCGTTTAAATGCATCCGATCTCCAGAAACTAAGAATGATTATAGCTTATGGGATTCGTTACAACCTGGTAGAAATGTACGGTGCGTATACGGCAGAAAATAACTTGTGTGCAGCGGCCCTGTTCATGAAATCGAAGCGTAAAATTCATTTAATTTTTAATGCGATTAATAAAGAAGGATTAGAATCATTTGCCTTACACTATCTAATTGATAAATTTATTGAATCACATAGTGAAAAAACATTAACTTTGAATATTGAAAATGTTATTGTACACAACGATATGGATTTTTTTAGCGGAGTTGGAGCACATGAGTATCAATATAAAAGATATTACGTGAACCGTCTGCCCTGGTATTATAAGTTTTTAATTAAAATTAATTAAGCGATGGTAAATATTTTGGCAAAAAACAATTCTTTAATGAATTTATTTATTTCCGAGCTGCGAGATAAGGAAATTCAAAAAGACAGTATGCGATTCAGAAGAAATATGGAACGTATAGGTGAGATATTTGCCTACGAAATAAGTAAACAGGTAGAATACAAACAAAAGGAAATACAGACTCCGTTGGGCGTATCGAGTATGTCGCTGCCACAATCTAAAATTGTAAATGCCACCATATTGCGTGCCGGGCTGCCCTTCCATGCCGGAATACTAAATTATTTCGACCGGGCCGAGAATGCCTTTATTTCTGCACACCGAAAATACCATAAAGACGGATCGTTTACCATACAGTTTGAACATTTATCGAGCCCATCCATTGATGGCAAGATACTTATACTATCCGACCCCATGCTTGCATCAGGAGCATCAATGGAAATTGCTTACAAAGCACTGTTGGAACGCGGAAAACCGATTCATACGCACATAGCAACCATTATTGCCAGCAACCAGGGAATCAATTTTGTAAAAAAGCACATCAACATGAAGAATGTGACCATTTGGGCAGGAGATATTGACGATGAACTAACTTCAAAATCTTATATAGTTCCCGGCTTAGGAGATGCCGGCGATTTGGCGTTTGGTAGTAAAATGTAATTTGGTTAATGGTTGCAGCTACTATTTTCTGTTAACAATTGCTTCGAGTCATTTAAATCGATTGAAAAATGAAAGAAACGAAATCAAAAATTATCATTCGGGAAAGAAACGAAACGAAATCGGTTTCGATTCGCTCGGATGTAAAATTGGATGTTTTTTCAAATATCACTGAAAAATGGCAATCGTTAATAGATACCGTTGCAAAAATTGTTGATGTTCCATCAGGTTTAATAATGAGACTAAATGAAGACACGATTGAAGTTCTTTTAAAAAGTCAGACGGATGGAAATCCATATCATGCCGGAGAAAAAGCAGACCTGATTTATGGATTATATTGTGAAACAGTTATTGGAACACAAGATGAACTTCTTGTTCCGGATGCAACCAAAAGCACTGTGTGGGGGAAAAACAATCCTGATGTTGACATTAACATGATTTCTTACCTGGGATATCCGATTAACTGGCCCGACGGAAAAGTATTTGGAACAGTCTGTTTATTAGATAATAAAGAAAATAGCTTTAACGATAACTTTAAAAAATTACTGTATCTGACAAAAAAACACATTGAATCGGATTTACAATTAATTTTTTCCAAACTTGAGTTAGAAGATTTAAATAAAAGCCTGGAAGAAACCGGTGATATAAAAACAAGGTTTTTGTCATTAATATCGCATGATGTGCGCGGTGGTATTGGTACTTTAAATGAATTTTTAAAATTAATCATCACTAAATTCGATACTTACGAAAAAGATAAGTTAAAAAAAGATTTAATTTCATTGAATCATATGACCAACTCGGCTTTTATGGTTTTAGAAAATCTTTTAAGTTGGTCGAAAAATGATTTACTACATTTAGAGCCCGAAAAAAAACAAATTAATGTAATCGAGATGGTTGATAGTTTATTATCCTTTTTTAAGTTATCCATCAATATGAAAAACATTGAAGTTGTGCAGGATTATGATGATCATAACATCATGGTATTTGCAGATGAAAATATGCTTAGAACTTCTCTTCGGAATATTCTTTCAAATGCGGTTAAGTTTAATAAAACCCAGGGTAAAATCAGGATACAGATAAGTAAAAAAGGAGGTCATACCATTATTTCAATTGAAGATACAGGTATTGGAATGGATAGGGAAACAATAGAAAATTTGTTTACTTATTCCGGGGCACATCAGCATTCGGGAACATCAGGAGAAAGCAGCTCCGGCTTAGGTTTATTTTTAACGAAAGATTTTCTGGAAAAGAATGATATAAGCGTTCAGGTTAAAAGCAAAATTAATATCGGAACCACTTTTGAACTAACTATTTAAAAATCCCAAACACAGCACCAACCTTAGGCAGTGCTTTTTAAGCGGGCTTAATGAAATAATGCGATAAAATCAGGGTTACAAGGAAACAGCTAAGAAACATTGCATATTCTAAAATCGTTTTACATCCGAACGATCTTTGCATTCTGATAAAAGCTCTTGTATTGATTTATTTAATTTTGGAAAAATAAATCCTGGATACTTGTTTTTGGCTGCCACTTTTAAGAAGAAACTAGTAACCTATATAACCATCTTTCTTTGTATTATAATAACAAACCAACCTAGCTCATATCATACATCCTTTTGCATATCAATTTAAAACTATTATTTTTGTCTCATTTATAAATAATAATAGATTATGAGAAAATTTCTAGTTTTCTGCTTCCTATTAGCTATTACCTATCAATCGAAGGCAACAAAGCATATTATTACTTCTACTGATGATAGTGCAAATAATCCAACTGAAGGAATGCTGCGTTATGCTGTCGAAAATGCATCAAATGGTGACACGATTCTATTTAATGTTGATGTTGTAAATCTTGACACAGCCATAAGAATTAGTGGTGGAGTTTTAACTATTGATGGTGGAACTGGAGTAACTTTAAATGGAAACCAAAAAGACAGGGTTTTTAATATTACCTGTTATTCTTCATCAGATAATATAATCATTAAGAACATAACCATTGAAAATGGAAAAATAGAAAATTCTTCTGACATGGGTGGAGGAATGTATGCATATATCTCATCAGGGAATTTACTGGTTGATAACTGTACTTTTAAAAACAATACGGTTATCTCAAGTGCAGATGGACAAGGTGGTGCATTACGGGCAGAAGGAGGAACTTTTCAAAATTGCTTTTTCTTAAACAACGAAGTATCTGGCACAGCCTATGCCTTGGGCGGTGGTGGTATTTATTCCATTGGAGGAACATTTATTAACTGTGTTGTTGCTGGTAATTCAGCAAAATACGGAGGTGGCATATATGCATATGCAACGGAATTTATAAACTGTACAGTAACACAAAATAGTGCATCGAATGCTGATGGTGGTGGTGGAATAAGTTGTGAGGACAATACCATTACAAACACTATTTTATTTAATAATAAAGCAAATGGTGTCGAAAACAACATAGATAATTATTTAGAATCGAGTACTTTTTCGCATTGTGCAGTTGAAAGCGGAAATTCATTGGTTGGTACTAACAATAATATAGGACTATCTGCAACTCCGTTTATACATGATGGTGTAGATAGCTTAAGTATATTTAAAGGTTCTGCCTGTGAAAATGCTGGAACAACAACTGAAATTACTGTATTATCAGGAGATATTATTGGAAATGACAGAATATATGATTCTGCAATTGATATTGGAGCATATGAATATAATGATCCGAGATATGATACTATTATAGTTACCAACAATAGTTTTGATCCCGCTGTTGAATATAGTCTCCCTTGGGCTATAGAACACGCAGATAGTGCTGCTGTAATAACTTTTGATAACAATTATCATATAGACTTAACGGGAGGAATTTATTTGGATGAAAGTATTACTATTGATGGAAGTGGTTTTTTAATTGAATTGGATGGTAACTCAAATTATAGGATTATTTCCATTTCAGGTTCAAATGGCGATACTATTACACTTAAAAACTTATTCATTCAAAATGGATCTTCACCTGGAAGCGGTGGTGGAATTAGTTCATTTACTAGTAATAACATGCACATTAACATTATAAATTGTGTTTTTGAAAATAATATTACAGATGTAACAGATGGGAATGGTGGAGGAATTTATATTCGCTGTTCAAGTGCAATAACGAATAGTACTTTTTATAAAAACAAATCTGATAGCAGAGGCGGAGCAGCTTATACAGAAAATGCCACCTTTACCAACTGTATATTTTATGCAAATGTAGCAAGAGAAAATATAGAATTAGAAGGAACGGCAGTATTTAAGCATTGTGCTGCCACTTCTATGTTGACTGGAGAAAACAACATTAGGCTATGGACAAATCCATTTATTGGAGGAACCGGAAGCGACAGGTTACAATTAATAAAAGATTCGTATTGCTCAAATGTTGGTACACCTGATGTTTCCCGTTTAAATCTACCATTAGTAGATTTAGCAGGAAATCTAAGAATACAAAACGACACTATTGATTTAGGAGCCTTTGAAAGCAATTATTTATCTACTCCAATTGAATTATATAAAAGTATAGTTGTTACAAATAATAGCTTTGATGCCGGAATAGATAATTCCCTTCCATGGGCAATAGCGCATGCTGATGATAGCTGCCTTATAACTTTCAATAATGACTATACAATTAATTTTACATCTGAAATTGAATTAGGAAATAAGAGCTTAACAATTGATGGTGGTGCAAATCAAATTGTATTCGATGGAGGAGATAGTACTCAGTTCTTTATATATAACGGTAAATCCACTTCGGTAATCCAGTTTAAATCGCTAACATTTCAAAATGGATATTCGAGATCACAAGGTGGGGCCTTAAATATAAATATAAACACTGGAGGTAATTTTGTTATAACAAGTTGTTTATTCAAAGAAAATAGTGCTGTTTATGGAGGAGCAATATATATAAAACCCATATTATCAGGAACAGAGGGTGTTTCCATTTATAATTCTGTATTTATTAATAATTATTCCGATTATTCTGGAGGTGCTCTTTACTCGAATACTAGTTCGGGTTATTGGAGTTGTAAAGGAAATATTTTTGTAAACTGCACTTTTGCAGATAATAAATCACGAGTAGAAAGTGGAGGGATATATAGTTCTGGGGAAAGTGATTTTATTAATTGCCTTTTTTACAATAATACATCTGCAAATGGTGACGATGTAAAAATAGTATATGGTGATATTATAAAATATTGTGCTGCAGATGCAGCTTTACAAGGAAGTAATAATATTCGATTATACACATCTCCTTTTGAAGGGAATAGTTATCAATTAAATAGTAATTCTTATTGCAGTAACGCAGGTACACCTAGCACAAGTGGTTTAAGCTTACCAGATTATGATTTAGCAGGAAATAACCGAATTCAAAATGACACTATTGATATTGGAGCTTATGAAAGTTCTTATTATAAAAATGCCCCATTAGAATACTTTGATACTATCACTGTTACAAATAATAGTTCTAATGTGTTAGTAGAAAAAAGCTTTTTTTGGGCCTTAGCTCACATAAAAGATAATGGGCTAATACTGTTTGATGGTGATTATGCTATAAATGTTACATCAAAGATTGTTTTAGGAGATAAAAATTTGACAATTGATGGTGGAACCAATAGAATTGTCTTAGATGGAGGAGATAGCATAAGAATATTTAAATTTGACTATTACTATAACGATCCCAGAAGTATTAAGTTAAAAAATCTAACAATTCAGCACGGGTATTCAGAAATTTACGGTGGCGGACTATATTCTGAAGGCAATGCAAGACTAGATGTTATAAATTGCTTGTTTTATAAAAACTCAGCCAAATTTGGTGGAGGTGTTTATTCGGATGGATACGATCGGTTTTACAACTGTATATTTATTGGAAACTACGCAAGTGATTCTGGAGGAGGCTCCTATACTTTTTGGAATTCTAAACTGATTAATTGTAGCTTGTCAAATAATTACTCAGAAGAAGAAGGAGGTGGAAGTATTGTATATTATAGTGAAATGATTAATTGCCTTGCTTATGGTAACTTTTCAGGAAGCGGTAACAATGATGTGCATAATAGAGGAGGTTCAATAATTAAATATACCGCTTCAGGAAATGATCTTTCCTCTTTCAGCGCCAGCAATATATTGCTAACAGAAAATCCTTTTAATGGAACAAGTTTATATGATAGCTTAATGATTGGGCAAGATTCGGAATTAATTAATGCCGGAAGCCCGGATACTACAGGATTAAATTTGCCAGATACTGAATTTAGATTAAAATCGAGAATAGCAGGTGATACTATTGATATTGGAGCATATGAATATTTCGATCATACAATTTCCATTACTGTAAATAATTATGGTAAAGTTCTACCAGCAATCGCCAATGTCCTTAATGGGCAAGATAGAAAATTTACATTTGTTCCCAATATTGGCTGTTTAATGGACTCACTGTGGGTTGATAATATTTACGTAGATTCCATTTTTACTTACACATTCTTTGATGTAACTTCTGATCATGAAATAAAAGCTACGTTCGTGCCCGACACCTTTAATATTAAAACCATTATTGGTGAAAATGGAACAGTAACTCCACGTGATACTCAAATTACATTCTTTGATAAAATTCAATACATTATTGCAGCAGACGATCATTTTACTATTGATACAGCTATGTTTGGTAATAAAAACATTGTTGAAGATCTTATAAAAATAGATAATCATTATACCTATACAATAGATAGTTTATTGCAAAACGATACTTTATATTTAACGTTTAAACCAAAAACGTACAAAATTACAACTATTGTTCATGGTCAAGGCGAAATAAACCCTTCGAATTTTACTACTACTTATATCGATACTACAGAAATTATTATTAAACCAGGTTTAATATATAAAATAATGAGGGCTGAATTTGGGGGGAATAGTATTCTTGACGAGTTAGTTGAATATGGCGACTCTTCAATATATACTTTAAAAGATGTATTCCAAGATGATACGCTGGAAGTAACATTTGTTCGAGACACTTGTCGTTTAATCGTAACAACAACAGGAGATGGTGTAGTAACACCAATGGATACAACTCTATTAGCTGGTAATTACTTAACAATTTACATTGAACCATTATTACAATATGGTATAGATTCCATTTCTTATAATGGAGAAGACTTGGGTATAGATAGTTCTTGGTATCAGGGCCCTTACTATGTTGCACTTTATACTTATGTAACTGAAAATATGAATTTATTCATTAAGTTTAAAAGTACTAATACTAGTATAAATCATAAATTAGATAATAAACAGATAAGAGCATACCCAAATCCAACCAATGGTATTATAACTCTAAGTATACCAAGTGAAATTATTGAGTATAAATTGTTGATTGTAGATCAAAGTGGTAAGCTACTATTCAATGATCCTAAGTATAAGAAACGGGATGTTGATATAAGTAATTTTCCACCCGGAGTTTATTTTGTCTCTATAGAATTTAACAATACAAGATTAAGCTATCAAATTATTAAACTATAAAATATTTAAAGTAGAATCATCATTACAGTCAGATAATAATTGTCTGACTGTTTGTTTAAATCTTGGATGAATAAATTCCGGAGAAATCTCGTTTAGCGGTTCCAGTGTAAATCTTCTTTTATGCAAATGTGGATGCGGTATCGTTAAATCCGGTTCATTTATTATCTCATCATTGTAAAATAAAATATCAATATCCATAGTTCGGGAAGCATAATGTCCCGACTGCCGAACACGACCCAAAAGCTTTTCGATTAACTGGCATTGTTCCAGAATCTGTTTGGGTTTTAAATCTGTTTTAACAAGAAGCACCTGGTTTAAAAAATCATTTTCCGATTCAAACCCCCACGCTGTCGTTTCGTATATCGACGATTCTTTAACAATATCCCCTATTTGTTTCTCAATTCCTTTTCCGGCACTTTTCAATAACTCAAAGCGATCTCCCAGATTTCCACCGATCAATAAATATACCTGATTCATTTCTAAAACTTTTTTACAAAATAATTGTAATAAATTGAAACAAGCAACAACTAATTTGTTGTTATAGTAAGATTAAAAATATATTTTTATCAATAATCAATAAAACAAAACCCAAAACAAATAAATTATGAAAAGTTTTTTTAAGTATTTGCTGGCTTCAGTACTGGGTGTATTAATTGCCGGAATTTTAATGTTTTTTATTATGATTGGCGGAATTACAGCCATGGTTTCATCGCAGGACAAAGCGGTTGAAGTGAAACCCAATACTATTCTACACATAGAGCTGAACAGTCCGATTATGGACCGAAGCAGCAATAATCCATTTGAGAATATTGATTTTGCTAGTTTGGAACCAGTTAACACACTGGGCTTAAATGATATTCTTAAAAATCTGAAAAAAGCAAAAGAAGATCCTAACATCAAAGGAATTTATCTTGACCTAACAATTATTCCAACCGGAATTGCAACCATTGAAGAGATCAGAAATGCTTTAATTGATTTTAAAGAATCTGAAAAATTTATTCTCGCTTATGCCGATACCTACACACAACCATCGTATTATCTTGCCAGTGTTGCTGATAAGATCTATTTAAATCCGGAAGGACTGTTAACATTTGTAGGATTACGTTCTGAAATTATGTTTTTTAAAGAAGCTCTTGCAAAGCTTGGAATAGAACCACAGATTATTCGCCACGGAAAATTTAAAAGTGCCGTTGAGCCCTTTATGTATACCAAAATGAGCGAAGAAAACAGATTGCAGGTAATGACCTACATGGGATCCATCTGGGATCAGATGTTAAAAGGAATATCTGCCGAACGTAACATCAGCGTAAAAGATCTAAATGCTTTGGCCGACAATTTAACACTAAATAATGCAAAAGCTGCTGTTGATAATGAGTTAGTCGATGCCTTAAAATATAAAGATGAAATTTTAGATGAGTTGGCAGAACTTACTGAAAAGAAAGACTCTAAGAAACTGGAAACTGTTTCCATTTCAAAATATACAAAAGTGCCGGATGTAAATCGCAAAAAGCTGGAAAAAGATAAAATTGCAGTTGTATACGCCAGTGGTACTGTAATGATGGGAGAAGGACAAGAAGGCACCATTGGATCGGATCGTATTTCGCGAGCAATACGCGAAGCTCGCAAAGATTCATCGGTTAAAGCCATTGTTTTCAGAGTAAACTCTGGAGGAGGAAGTGCTTTAGCTTCTGAAGTTATCTGGCGCGAAATTAAACTGGCACAAGAAATTAAACCGGTTATTGCATCCCTTGGCGATGTAGCCGCTTCGGGAGGTTACTATATTGTGGCTCCGGCACAGAAAATTATTGCAAGTCCGAATACCATTACCGGTTCTATCGGTGTATTTGGAATGCTACCGAATGGTGAGAAATTATTGAACGACAAACTTGGTATTCATGTGGATGTTGTTAAAACAAACAAATTTGCTGATATGGGAACATTTACCCGTGCACTTACAGCACAAGAAAGAGAAGCCATTCAGTTTAGTATTGAAGATATTTATAATACATTTATTACACATGTTGCCGAAGGCAGAAACATGACCAAAGAAGAAGTTGATGAAATTGGCCAGGGACGAGTTTGGAGTGGTGCCAATGCAATTGAAATAGGATTAATTGATGGTTTTGGCGGATTGGATGATGCTATTCAGTTAGCGGCTGAAGCTGCTAACCTGGATGCATACAGAACCGTTGATTATCCAAAATTACAGGATCCGTTTGAACAATTTATGAAACAATTACAAGGAAATGTTCGTGTTTCAATTCTTAAAAACGAACTGGGAGATCAGTATAAATATTATGAAAACTTAAAGATTATAAGTAATCAACAAGGTGTTCAGGCACGAATTCCTTACGAAATTGAAATTTATTAGTGCCCTATTAACGATTTTTCGAAGCGTCCTGAAAAGGGCGCTTTTTTTATAATCCTTAACTAACTATTGCAATGCTTTTCGTGCTTTTAAAATCCATTTGGAAGTATCCAAAGGGCTAATTCCTTTATATTCTCTTGTTTGTCCTACTTCATCGGAACATTCCTGATAACCATAAAAGTTTGTAGATATTTTTGCTTTTCCACCAGAACGCGAACTTAAGCGCACAGGAAAATCCAGGGAAGTAGCTACGGGTAAAATTCCACTCAATATAAATTTGCCATTCTCCATCACAGGACTGTCGAATCTTCCGCGCATCTGGGTTATATCACTTGTTATGGCTCCCAGCAAATCTTCCGTGGCTGAAATCTTAAATGATATTAGTGGTTCCAGTAAAGTTGTTCCGGTATTAACCAAACCATCCATAATACCCATGGGTGTTGCCACAATAAAATCGCCCGGATTTGAATGTACCTGATGATCTTCACCTTCAATTAAAGTAATTTTTATATCAGTTACTTCCCAGCCCTTTATTCCTTGCTTTAATGCATTTGGGATTGTTCGTTCCACTTCGTTTTGATATTTCTGATGCACATCATCAACACTAATTTTTGATTGATATACAACACCACTCCCCCTTTCACCAGGTTCAATTAAAAATTTCATTATTGCCCAACAAGGTTTAGGCATCCAATAGCGAACAAATCCTTCTCCTTTTTTGCTTGGTGTTTCTTTATAAATTACGGTTGGATCATCAAACTTAGCGTTGATTCCAAATCGGTTTTCTAAGACCTTCTCTAAAACTTCAATCTGAATCCAGCCCATAATCTTAATATGCATTTCTTTATCTTCCCGAAGCCACTCAAAATCTAATGTTGGATCTTCTTTTGCAAGCTCTTGCAAAGCTTCGGCTAAAGCAGCATAATCTTTCTCATTATCAGGCTTTACCTGCACTGTAAGCAAAGGAGTTCTCAAAGAAATATCATCAGAAAGATTTTCAGAGAACTCACCCAAAACATCACCTACTTTTACATTCTGCAAACCACAAATCCCAGCAATATCTCCAGCCTTAACTTCTCCAATATCTTCAAAATTATTGGATATTAATTTTCGAACCTGTACAACTTTCTCTTCCATTTCCTGTGTTGCATTCCTTACCAACTCCCTATTTTTGATTGATCCATTATAAACCTTAACATGAGCCACCTGCCCCATGGTTTTATCGTGGGTAATTCCATAAACCAAAGCCGACAATGGTTTTGATTCATCTGCATTTACTCCTGGCATATAATTAATTACAGCATCAAGCAATTCTTTAACACCTATACCTTTTTTTGCAGATCCCAATAAAACCGGAAATAATTTACATTGATGTACTGCATTAATTAGTGATCGATCCAGTTCTGTAAATGAGATTTCTTGCTCATCTAAATATTTTTCCAGAATTGTTTCATCAACATTCGCAATCGCTTCAACTACCAGTTCACTTTTCCTTTCATTACTCCAAACCGAAATAATCTCTGCATTATTGTGTGCTTCATTTGTTACATCATAAAGCACTGCTAATTTATCTGTTAAGTCCTTTTTAACTTCTCTGATTACCAACTCAACATCAGCCCCTGCTCTGTCAATTTTATTAATAAAAATAATTGTAGGTATTCTTAGGTTTTGCAGTGCGCTCCATAAAGTTTCGGTATGAGCCTGAACTCCTTCAACAGCAGAGATTACTAACACAGCACAATCCAAAACCCGCAGAACACGCTCCACATCCGCAGAGAAATCAACGTGGCCCGGAGTGTCAATTAAATTGATCTTAACTCCATTGTATTCAAATGTTGTATTGGATGATCGAACAGAAATTCCACGCTCTCGTTCCACAGCCAGAAAGTCGGTTTGTGTTGTACCATCATCCACACTGCCCAACTTTTTTGTTTGTCCGCTTAAATAAAGAAAGTTTTCTGTTATAGTTGTTTTCCCGGCATCCACATGCGCCAGGATACCAATATTTCGTATATTTTCTTGCATTATTTGCTATTTGTAAAGCAGCAAACTTAACAATTCTCTCTTTTATGTTTAAATGATTAAATCATTTTTTTAGGATCAACCCATTGATCAAACTCTTGCCCAGTTACATAACCCAAATCAATAGCCGCTTTCTTTAAAGTAACATTTTCGGAATAAGCTTTTTTAGCTATTTCTGCTGATTTCTCATAGCCTATATGCGTATTTAAAGCAGTAATCAACATTAAGGAGTTTTCTAAATGTGAATTGATATTGGCCATATCGGGTTCTAAGCCCTTCATTGTATTTTCGGTAAAAGAAGATACGGCATCACCAAGAAGTTTCGCCGATTCTAAAAAGTTTTTAATGATAACCGGCTTAAACACATTTAGTTCCAAATGGCCATTTGAACCTGCTATATTAATGGTAACATCATTCCCCATTACCTGTGCACAAACCATTGTTAAAGCTTCGGTTTGCGTTGGATTAACTTTACCTGGCATTATTGATGATCCCGGTTCGTTTGCCGGAAGTTTTAGCTCACCAATTCCACACCTGGGGCCCGACCCCATCAAGCGTATGTCATTGGCTATTTTCATTAAACTAACTGCCAGTGTTTTTAGTGCCCCGTGCGATTCAACCAGAGCATCGTGAGTAGCCAGTGCTTCGAATTTATTTTCGGCTGTTACAAAAGGTAATCCTGTTAAATCAGAAATCGTTAAAGCTACAAGTTTTGAGTATCCCTTTGGCGCATTTAATCCTGTACCAACAGCAGTGCCACCCAGTGCAATTTCCGATAAATGTGGCAAAGTATTATATAAAGCTTTTAAACCATGATCCAGCATGGATACATAACCCGAAAACTCTTGCCCCAATGTTAACGGAGTAGCGTCCATCATATGGGTACGGCCCGTTTTAATTATTTCTTTCCACAGTTCAGCTTTTTCCTGTAAGGCTTCACGTAAGAGTTTAATAGCCGGAATTGTTTTCTCAACGATCATTTTTTTTGCAGCTATGTGCATTGCTGTTGGGAAAGTGTCGTTGGATGACTGTGATTTATTCACATCATCGTTCGGATGAATTTCTTTTTCTCCTTCTCCCAACCTGTTTCCTGCTAAAACATGGGCTCGATTGGAAATCACTTCGTTTAGATTCATATTCGTTTGTGTACCCGAACCTGTTTGCCACACAACCAAAGGAAACTGATCATTTAATTTACCTTCTATAATTTCATCACAAACCTGAGCAATTGCTTTCATCTTTTCTTCAGATAAAACACCCAGTTTATAGTTTGTTATCGCAGCAGCCTTCTTTAAATAGGCAAAAGCATAAATGATTTCAATTGGCATTTGTTGATTACCAATCTTAAAATTTTGAATAGATCGTTGCGTTTGAGCTCCCCAATATTTATCTTTTGGAACCAAAACTTCGCCCAGGGTATCGTATTCTTTTCTGTACATTTTATTTTTTTATATATAACAAGCCTGCTTAAATTTAGTTTATAAAAAAGGTGATTGAATAGCACCAATCACCCTTTATTCGAAATTATTTTCAATTAATTACATACTGTAAAAATCGTTTCCTTTATCATCAACCAGAATAAACGCTGGGAAGTTTTTCACGATAATCTTATAAATTGCTTCCATTCCCAGTTCAGGATACTCGAGTAATTCCACTTTAGTAATATTTTCCTGAGCCAACAAAGCAGCCGGACCACCAATACTGCCCAGATAAAAACCACCATACTTTTTACAAGCATCTGTAACCGCCTGGCTGCGATTTCCTTTGGCGATCATCACCATACTACCGCCTTTGCTTTGGAATAAATCGACATACGGATCCATTCTTCCTGCAGTGGTTGGCCCAAACGAACCTGAAGGCATTCCTTCGGGAGTTTTTGCCGGACCTGCATAATAAATCGGATGATCTTTAATGTATTGTGGCAATCCTTCGCCACTGTCAATGCGTTCTTTTAGTTTAGCATGTGCAATGTCGCGCCCAACAATAATGGTTCCGTTTAATGACAAACGAGTACCTACTTTATGTTTCGATAATTCAGCTAAAATATTTTTCATTGGTTGATCCAAATCAATAACTACGGCACCCTTTTCATCTGGTTTACGCAATTCATCGGGAATAAAGCGTGCTGGATTATCCTCCATTTTTTCAAGCCATATTCCGTCTTTGTTGATCTTTGCCTTGATATTTCGGTCAGCTGAACAGGAAACTCCCATGCCAACCGGACACGAAGCTCCATGGCGGGGCAAACGTATTATTCTGATGTCCAAAGCAAGATATTTACCACCAAACTGTGCTCCAATTCCAAGCTTTCCGGCAGCATCCAGAATTCTTTTTTCCAGCTCAACATCTCTAAACGCCTGGCCACCGGAATTTCCTTTGGTTGGTAAGTTATCTAAGTATTTTGCCGAAGCCAATTTTACCGTTTTTAAAGTCGATTCGGCAGAAGTGCCGCCAATTACAAAAGCTACATGATACGGTGGACAAGCTGCTGTTCCAAGCGATTTTAGTTTTTCAACTAAAAAGCTCTCCAGTTTTTCAGGATTAAGCAAAGCTTTTGTTTGCTGGAAAAGAGCAGTTTTGTTTGCAGATCCACCACCTTTTGCCACAAAAAGAAATTTATATTCATCGCCATCGGTAGCATGAATATCAATTTGCGCCGGCAAATTGGTTTTTGAGTTTTGCTCCTGATACATATCTAAGGGGATGGTTTGCGAATAACGCAAGTTTTCTTCGGTGTAGGTTTTATATACTCCTAATGAAAGAGCTTCTTCGTCTCCACCACCAGTCCACACTTGCTGTCCTTTTTTTCCAACAATGGTTGCTGTTCCGGTATCCTGACAAAACGGAAGTTTTCCTTTTACCGAAACCTCTGCATTACGAAGCATGGTTAATGCCACATACTTATCGTTGTCACTGGCTTCCGGATCATGTAAAATGGAAGCAACCTGCTCCAGATGGCTTTTTCGCAACATAAACGATGTGTCGCGGAAAGCAGCATTAGCAAGTTTTGTTAAGCCTTCGGGTTCTACCTTAAGAATCTTTTTTCCTTCGAAATCGGTTACGGAAACATGATCTTTCGTTAATAAATAGTATTCAGTTTCATCCTTCCCAAGTGGGAATGGTTCCTGATAAAAAAATTCGGGAGTTGCCATAAAATTTATAGTTTAGTTTTAGCCTGTCTGTCCTCCTGGAGTGGATAAACCGACAGGCAGGTTTGTAATGTCCAATATAAAAAGTAATTCCATCATTATAAAATGATTACTTATTCACTCTTAAATTGAATTCAAAAGATACAAAATTTAAAGCAAGGCATCAATATGTTGTACAATATCTTAAGGCTGTTTGACCACACCCTTTGAAATACAGCTTCTTCGTAGTAAAACTTTAAATATTGCTATTAGGATTTATGTTGAATTTATTTAAGTAATTGATCTATTTGCTCCTCCTTTTCACCAAGAACAGCTTTATCTCCCTTCATAATAATTGGCCTGCGAATTAATTTTGGATTTTCTACCATAATCCGAATCCATTCATCATCCTTTAGATCTTTACCTTTGTAGTTTTGTCTGTACTCTGCCTCTTGCGTTCGAATTAATTCATGTGCTTTTATTCCCATCTTACTTACAATATCTTTTAACTGATCAAAAGTAAATGGATCATCTTTTAGATATTCGATTATTTCGGGCTTTATTCCTTTTGATTCAAGATATTGCAATCCGCCACGGCTTTTTCGGCATCTGGTATTATGGTAAATCTTGTATGACATAATTGATGGTTTAATTTAACTTATTCAATGATTTTAAAGATATCGTCAATTGGTTTTTTTGATTTTGGCTCTAACTCTCTGGCCGGTTTGCCCACCGCAACAAATGCAATTAAATGATATGGCGATTCTACATTTAAAATTTTCTCGAGGCTTTCTTTTGCCATCATCGGAGCGCTAAGCCAACAAGCTCCATATCCCATATCAACAGCCGACAACAGCATATTCTGGATAGCAGCACCGGCACTTTGCATATCGGGGAAATTTCTTAATTTATTGATTTCGTCGTGAGATAACTGCACTCCTTTTTCCAATACCGATTCATAATCTTCCATCAGCATGGCAATAACAGCAGGGGCATTTTCAAAAAATGTAGCAAACCATTCCACTTGTGATTTCACATTTTTAGCTGCAATAGATTGATTTGCGGGCAAATCCTTGATTTTATCCGCAACCTTTATGGCCATATCCGATAAAATCTTTTTATTGGTAACTGCATAAAATTTCCATGGCTGATAATTATTTACACTGGGTGCTAAGCCTGCTCTGCGAACTAACTCCTTTAAATCATTCACCGGAACTTTTTCGTCAGTAAAATTTCTGATACTGGTACGTTTTTCTATTGCTAGCTTTAAATCCATAGGTTTAGTGTTAAGTTAAACAACTTGTTTTATCCAAATTTAATTTTATAGATTCAACAATGCAAATAACAAAATGTTTTTATAAAAAGAAAAAGCCCGACTGATTTAGCCGGGCCTTAAATTCGTATATCTTAAAAAGTTATTTTCTCATGAATGCAAGCATCGATTCAAAAATCAATCTTCCATCGGTGTTGCCTAACTCATCGTCGGCGGCACGTTCTGGATGTGGCATCATTCCAAAAACATTTTTCTTTTCGTTGCAAACACCGGCAATGTTTTCTACCGATCCGTTAGGATTTGCTTCGGATGTAATTTCGCCATGTTCGTTACAATACCTAAAAAGAATTTGTCCATTCTGTCGCATATCCTGTAAGGTTTCTTTTTTTGCATAATACCTTCCTTCGCCATGTGCTATCGGTATTTTTAATGCTTTCTCTTTGTTTAATAGCCCGGTAATACTGCTTGTGTTATTATCCGGAATGATGTATGTGTTTTTACAAATAAATTTCTGATTATCGTTGTGTAGCAAAGCCCCTGGTAATAAGCCTGTTTCGCACAATATCTGGAATCCGTTACAAACACCAAATACAAACCCGCCTTTATGAGCAAATGCAATTACTTTTTCCATAATGGGCGAGTAACGGGCAATCGCGCCAGAACGCAAATAATCACCATAAGAAAAACCACCAGGCAAAACAATAGCATCAACACCTTGTAAATCGGTTTCTTTGTGCCAAAGTTCAACAACTTCTTGTTCCATAATATTACGCAATACGTAAATCATGTCTTGATCGCAATTTGATCCGGGAAAAACTACTACTCCAAACTTCATCTGAGAAAATTTTGAAAATTGATGTTATAAACTGTAATACAAAGCTTTAACTTGCAACTAATTGCTTTTTACACACCAAAGATATAATTAATTACCATCTCGTACAAATAATTCAATTGATGATTAAAGAGTTCAAATATTTTCTTAATTTTAGTTTTTAAATTAATATCAAAAACAGATGAAAGCACTAAAAATAACCATAAAGTTTTTTCTGGCCATCCTTATCTTGTTTGCTGCCTTTCTTATTTATGCATCGCTTAGCAATTATACCCCAGATATTAAGGAAGAAATCTTTAAGTCAGAAACACCGGATACCATTGATGTAAATAATTCATTAAGCTTGATGATTTGGAATATTGGCTATTGCGGTTTAAGTGCCGACATGGATTTTTTCTATGATGGTGGGAAACAAGTAAGAACAAGCAAAGAAAATGTTCTCAAAAACTTTGATTTTGTAAAATCAATGCTTAATCAGAACGATACATTGGATTTTATTTTATTGCAGGAAGTGGATGTTAAATCAAAACGAAGTTACAGAATTAACGAGGTAGATAGTTTTAAAAGTTACTTAACAGATTTTAATGGTTTTTTCGGAAAGAATTATGATGTCAAATTTGTTCCTTCGCCAATAACGAATCCTTTAGGAAAAGTAAAATCAGGATTACTAAGCTTAACACAATTCAATCCAAAGTCGGTTGTAAGATATTCGTTTCCAGGTAATTATTCCTGGCCGGTTAGTTTATTTATGCTCGATCGTTGTTTTTTAGTAAAACGATTTCCAACCAGTAATAAAAAAGAATTCATTGTTATAAACACACACAATTCGGCATACGATGACGGAAGTCTGAAAAAACAACAAATGGAATATCTGAAAGAGTTTCTTTTAGCCGAATACGAAAAAGGAAATTACATCATTGTGGGTGGCGACTGGAATCAAAATCCGCCAGATGTAGATTATTCTGAACTAAAAGAAAATTCGCCAACCAAGCGATTCGTGTTAAATCCCATATCAAAAGACTACTTACCAGAAACCTGGACATGGGTTTATGATCCTGCCACTCCTACAAACAGGTATTTAAATGCTCCTTATGTGAAAGGAAAAACCATTACACCCATCATTGATTTTTATCTTATGTCGCCAAACATAAAATCACAATTTATAAAAACACTTGATTTTGACTTTCAACACACTGATCATCAGCCTGTTTTGTGCAATGTTAATTTAAATTAAATTTTTATAATTTTGTTATAGGAATTTAGGCTTTTTATCTATTTTTGCCCCCAAATTTTAGGGGGTTATGGCAAAAAGGGTTCAATTAAGCAAATTAGCTTTATTAGTTGCTTTGGTATTGGTTATAAAAATAAACTATGCCAATACAAAAGATGGTATTTTCAACACACGATTTACCATCGATTTTATGAGTATGCATACCTGGCGTGGTTATGCAACTAGTTATACCCCAACCATCGAACCTACGTTCGAGCTATCAACAAGCAATTCCACCACAGGAATTTGGGCTGCTCATAGCATCGACAATAAATACACCGAAATCGATTTGTACTTTACCTACTATTACAAAAATATTTCGTTTACGATTTTCGATTATTATTGCCCTCCATCCTATAAATCGAGTAATGAGATTACGAATTACGACAGATATTCAACCAAACACACCATAGAACTTGCTCTGAATGTAAACAATATATTAAAAACACCGGTTCATTTTATGATTGCCACTATGGTTTATGGCGATGATCTGGATTCAGAAACAAATCAGAATCGATATTCTACCTATTTTCAACTGGCTTATTCAACCGAAATCAATGAAAATAATATCGATTTAGTTTTAGGATTTAATGCATTTAAAAGTTACTATGCCGATCAATTTGGTGTGGTTAATGCCGGAATAAAAACTTCGAGAAATTTAAAAACTTTTAAAGCAAAAGAAATTCCATTGCAAGCTGCATTAATTGCTAACCCGTTAATGAATACATTATATATTCAATTCGGATTTACTTTATAAGTTGCAGTTTACCATTTAAAACAAGGGCATCCAATTTCATATTCGTTGCCGATCGAATTGCATCATCCGTAGTATGCACAATGGGTTCTCCCTTTACATTGAACGATGTATTTATCAGCGCCCTAACACCATATTTCTCGTCCAGGAACGTAAGCAAATCGTACATAAATTCATTTTCGCACCGCTCAAACAGGGTTTGAATTCGCGATGTTCCATCCACATGAACTGCTCCCTCCATTTCTTGGATTCTTTCTGGCAGAATCTTAAAATCCAACAACATGAATCTGCTCAAATGATGAATTTCTTTTAATCCGGTAAAGTATTTTGCATTTTTTTCAAGCATAACAGGAGCTACGGGCCTGTACCATTCTCGCTTCTTATGCCCTTCGCTAACTTTTTTGGCCAGTTGCTTAGCGTTTGCCAAAGCTAAAATGCTCCGGTTACCCAAAGCCCTGGGGCCAACTTCGGCAGGTCCGTTGCATATAGCAACAACTTTCTTGTTTACAAGCAATTCTGCCACCTGCTCAATATCATTGGTAGAATAGTTAAATTCCCCTTCGGTTAAATCCCAATTATTTAAATATGGGCCATGCTGTTTTAGCTCGCCATGCTTTAATTGCTCCATATAAGCACCGGCTCCTATTGAAAGTCCCGAATCATTCGTACAGGGAGGAATAAAAACATCCTTAAACAATTTCCTGTGAACAATTTCTGAATTTGCCAAGATATTCAGCGCCGAACCACCCGTTAAATACAAATAATCGGTATTGGTTTGATTCTTTAAAGCTTCGAGCTTTTTTATAAAATCCCGTACAAAGATGTGCTGAAAAGTTGCGGCAACATTCTGTATAAAAGAATTTCGCTGATCGAAACTTTTTAACTCCACACCGAAATCTGCTTTTGCTTTATCGAAAAAGATGGCCTTTTTCCCCCAGATATTCTGAAAATAGTCATTTGCTTTTAACCATTCTTCAATTTGTTCCGAATAATTCCCGTATGAGGCAAATCCCATAAGCTTGCCGGGCACCGAATGCTGATCGTATTCTTTAGCCCCTATCATTGCAAACGACAATGCGTTGGCATTAAACAAAGATGACAAATATTTTAAATCCCAATGATACTCAACATTCTTTAATTCTCTGTTTTGAAATGTCCAGGCAGAAAAATTGCTCAAACTTGCACCACCATCGAAATGCACCAACAGGCTGTTTCCCTTAAAATCTCCAAAAAAAGGAATACAGCTATAAATATGTGCCAACTCGTGATTTAATATGTAAGCATCTTTTAGTTCGCCATACCACCAGCATCTACCCTTTTCAAGTCCAGCATGTAGTTCTTTATTTGGCGATACTTCAAATCGAACTTCGCCATCATCAGATATAAATGCTCGCCCGATTACATTGTCGACAAAAACCAAATCGAAATCTTTACCCAGTAATTTTTCAGATTTTAATAAATGATATAATTCCTTATCAAGCGAATTGTCATATTTTTTTCGCGTGCTTCTTTCCAGCTGATTATACCTTATTATATGCCCCTTATCAAAAAATGTGATATTATGATCGTGCACAAAGACAGGATATCCGGAATTTTTTATATCTTTAATACCATAGATTGCTAAAGTTGGCTTATTCTGATCTAATTTCATTATAAACTGATATTTAGTAAAAAATAAAATTTCATTAATTCTTAAACTATTATTTTACAAAATAAGTATATTCGCTATTTTTACAATTTTAATTCAAACTATTTTAAAAAAATAGCGTACTAAGAATATACTTTTTAATAAAGTCTGTATGGTCCTAACTGATCAAGATGTTAACTTTTTTATTAACACAATTAAAAATGTGTCGAATTATGATTTTAGTGAGTATTCAGAAAAATCACTAAAACGGCGCCTACAAAAAATTTTGATCGATAATAATATGGATCTGTTAACTTTAATTAATAAATTAAAGACCAACAAAGATTTCCTGGAAAAAACGGTTAAAGATATTACAGTTAACACAACCGAATTATTTCGTGATCCACAGATCTGGCAAACATTGCGCTACAGAATATTACCTAAATTTTCCGAAAACAAAAATATAAACATTTGGCATGCCGGCTGCTCAACCGGTCAGGAAGTATATTCTATGATGATTCTATTAAATGAGCTGGATTTGCTCGATAAAGCTAAAATATTTGCCAGCGATTTAAATATAGATGCTCTGGAAGCTGCCAAAAAAGGTAATTATAAGTATCGTTTTAACATTGGCTATCTGGATAATTTTGATAAGGTTATTAAGGAAAATCCGTTTAATTACGATGAATATAACGATGTTCCTTATAACAAGTATTTTAAAATAGATAAGGTTACCGATACCATTACAATGAACGAGTTTCTGAAGAAAAAACCTATTTTCAGACAACATGATCTGGTAAAAGGAGGAAACTTGTATTTTGCAAAATTTGATTTAATTCTTTGTAGAAATGTAATAATCTATTTTAAATACAGCCTGCAAAATAAAGTTTTTAAATTATTTCACGATCATTTATATACCAATGGGTATTTAGTATTAGGTATGCACGAAACCATGCTTGGAGAAATTACATCAAAATTCGACAAGAAAGGACAAGCTTACAGAAAAAAATAGAAAAGGAAAAAGTGTGTAAAAATGAATAAGTTCGAATTAGGCATAGTAGACACGCGAATGATAATCAAAACATTGCAAGATGATTACGATTATGATTTTAAAAATTATGCACTCACTTTTTTTAAGCGCAGGGTTGAAAATCTAATCCAAAACTACAACCTAAAAGATGCTGACGGTTTTCTTAAAAAACTAAAAGTAGAGCCCGGTTTTATCGAAACATTTTTACAATTTATGTGTGTTGATGTTACTGAAATGTTTCGCGATCCATCCTTGTGGAGAGTGCTAAATGATGAATACTTCCCCCAGTTAATTAACAACACACCCAATTTTAAAATTTGGTTTCCGGAAGTTTCATCGGGTGAAGAATTATATTCCACCGCAATTGTTCTTAAAAAACTGAACCTGTTAAATAATGTCCAGTTTATTGTTTCATCCATCAGCGAAAAAAATCTCGAGAATGTAAAAACCGGGATTTTCGATCCTAAAAAGATCGAAACCAACGATGCAAACTATAAGCGTATTTATGCCGAGTCGGAATTATCGGATTATTTTACATACGAAAACGATAAAGCTTATTGGGATACTTCTTTAATAGATAATACCAAATTTATCAAACAAAGTATTATATTTGATGATTATCCTAAAGGGATTAAGTTTATATTGTTCCGTAATCAAATGATTTATTATAATCAGATTTTACAGGAACGTTTTGTGAAAATTATGTATAATTGTCTGGTTCCGGGAGGACATCTGGTTATTGGAAACAATGAAAAGATTGAATACTGGAATTCGGATAAGGATTATACGCTGGTTAATCGGTCTGAAAGTATTTATAAAAAGAAATTATCTTAAAGACAAATTAAATGTATAAGGCAGTTGTTATAGGCGGATCAGCAGGAAGTTTTCAGGTAATTACAAAAATATTAAGTTCCTTACCTAAAAATTTTCCTTTACCTGTTTTGCTAAGCTTGCACAGGTTAAAACATGTTCGGTCTGGCTTTGTGGAAGCACTGTCGATAAAATCCAAAATACCGATTGACGAACCATATGATAAGGAAACCATTAAACCGGGAAGAGGATATTTAGCTCCTTCAAATTATCATATGTACATCGAGTTAAACAAAAGAATTGCCTTATCAACCGAAGAACCTGTAAATCATTCAAGGCCTTCAATTGATTTAACTTTTGAAACAGCTGCGCAGGCATACCGCGATAAAATAATCGGAATCATCCTGTCGGGAGCAAACCGGGACGGTGCTAATGGATTAAAAAAACTAAAACAACTGGGAGGGCTTGCTATTGTGCAGGATCCAAACGAATGTCAGGTTAAAACAATGACCGAAGCATCTTTGAAAATTACACCCGTTGATCATATATTTACAACCAATCAGATTATTAATTTTTTATTAAATATAAAATGATATTATTTCATGAATAATTCGAAGATAATTAAAATATTAGCTTTTATTTCTCTAATTGCAGAGTTAATAATATCATTTATTCTGTTTAGCAGCATTCGAAACCTGATTGCAGAAAACCAAATCAAGCTTGGTGGAAATGGCATCTACGTTTTAATCATTCTTTTAATCATCTTTGGATTTATCCTATTTGTTGCGGTAATTCTTAGTGGCAGACAATCCGAAGCCGAAGACTTATCATCAGAAATAAAAATATTGGATGATGATTCTTCGAAAAAAGACGAAAACTCAAATGATGTTTCACAAGATGAATTATTAGATATCGATAGTTACATTAAAAAGATCTTGCCAAAAGAAGATTCCAAAATGGATTTGGTCAAGTACACCGAAAAGTTATTAAGTAATATCGCCAAAGAATTCAATATTGTGCAAGGTTTGTTTTTTGTTAAAGAAAAAGAATCAGATATTTTTAATATTGCCGGTAAATATGCATACTTTGGTGAAGAAGAACCCAAAAGTTTTAAAATAGGTGAAAGTTTGTCGGGGCAGGCAGCAAAAAACAAAACCGTACTGAATTTAAAAGAAATTCCTGAAAACTATGTTACGATATTATCCGGATTAGGAAGCAGCTCGCCAAATCACTTAAACATTATTCCAATTGTTTATCAGGAGGAAACAATTGCAATTATCGAGTTAGCTTCGTTTAAAGAGTTTAAGAAAAACTTTAATCAATTGTTTGAAGGAATGAATGAGCAAATTGGAAAAGCTTTAAGCAAATATTAATTATTTATATCTTATGGCTGTAGATAAAGATAACCAAATACGTAAAATCTCTTACAACGATATAATTATTGGTGTCGGAATTTCATTTATCCTGATTCTTATCTCATGGATAATCGATATTCTCGTTAACAACTTACCCGTAAGTTTTAAAACAATTGCCCAAATTCATCAGTCAAATCCAATTCATTGGATAATTAATGTTAGCCCTATCGTTATTGCTGGCATAATATACATTTATTTGCAGCACCGGGAGCGTGACAAAGAAGTTTTTAAGAAGATTATTGAACAACGCGATCAAAACATTAGCAAGAATGCAACCCTAGCAAAAAAAATTGGCGAAGGTAATTACGACGAAAGTGTTGATGTTTCGAGTAAAGACGATATACTGGCCAAATCGTTGCTGTTAATGCGCGATAACCTTTTAGCAAACAGCAAAAAAGAAAAAGAACAAAACTGGATATCCGAAGGAAAAGATCTGATCTCAGGAATTCTTCGAATGCACAATAACATCAACGAGTTAGCTTACGAAGTTGTTGTTCAGCTAATTAAGTATGTTGACATTATTCAGGGTGCTTTTTATATTTATGACGAAGAAGAACAAAAACTTCAAAATATTGCAACCTACGCTTACAATCGCAGAAGATATATTAACCAGGAATTTAATGTGGGCGAAGGATTAATAGGGCAATGTGCTTACGAAAAGGCTTTTGTTTACAGAACCGAGATTCCGGAAGATTATGCTACCATAACATCAGGAATTTTAGGCGATAAAAAACCTTGCAGCATTTTAATTGTACCATTAATAACTGAAGAAAAACTTCAGGGGGTACTTGAGTTTGCATCAATCAAAGACCAGTTTCCGCAATTAACAATCGATTTTTTAAAAGAACTGGGAGAAATTATTGCCCGTACGCTGTATAATCTTCGTATGAACCAGAAAACTGAGAAACTGTTGCAGGAGTCTCAGAAAATGACCGAAGAGTTAAGAGCCAACGAAGAACAACTTCGACAAAATGCCGAAGAAATGAGAGCAACCCAGGAAGAGCTCGAAATTTCGAATCGTAATTTAGAAACTCAGGTTAAAGAAGTTGAAAATGCCCAAAAACGTTTACATTCCCTGCTGGAAAATGCATCGGAAGTAATTTCAATTTACGACGAAGAACTAAAACTGAAATATCAAAGTCCGTCGGTGTTAAAAATCTTAGGATACACTCCTGAAGAAATGATGAGCGGAAAAGACATGGACCGGCTTACCGCCAAGGGTGAAGCTGCCATGAAAGAAATGTTTGATTTGCTTTTAGAAGATCCGCACACTCCACGAACCATTCAATACACCTATATAAAAAAGGACGGTAAAAAAATTCACATTGAAACAACCGGTAGAAATCTGCTGGATGATGCTGCAATTAGTGGTATTATTCTAAATTCGCAGGATATAACCGAAAGAAAGAGAGCAGAAAAAGAAGAACGAATGAAAAGTAAAATGCAGTCTCTTTCTGAAAACAGTCCCGACCTGATTTTACGAATGAATACCAAGGGACAGTTTTTCTATGCCAATCCTATGGTTGAGAATTTTATGGGTATGAAAGCGGCAGAAATTATTAATTCGCGGATCGACGAGTTAAACATTGAGCCAACATTATCCACATTTTTCAAAGAAACGATACGCCAGGTGCGTAAGACCAACCAAAAGATTAACGAAGAATTAACTACCCCAACAGCTAAACTGGGTGAGCGTATAATGAGCTTTAACGCAATACCGGAATTTAACGAAAATGAACTGGAGACCGTTCTATTTGTGGGGCACGATATTACCGAAGCAAAACAAATTGAACTTGAGATCATTGATAAAAACAAAAAGATTAACGAAAGTATCAATTACGCTCAACGAATTCAAACATCTATTTTACCAAGCACAACTATTATTCAGGAATATCTGCCAAAATCATTTATTTTTTATAAACCACGCGATGTGGTAAGTGGCGATTTTCCATGGTTCTTTAAAAAAGAAGATATACTTTATATTTCGGCTGTAGATTGTACAGGCCATGGGGTTCCCGGTGCACTTTTATCTTTTATCGGATATTTTCAATTAAACAATATTGTCGATCATGATGTAAACTATACAGCAGGGCAAATTTTAGATAAGTTGCATTTTGGAGTAAGAACAACCTTAAAACAAGACAGAATTGATGCAGATGCACGCGATGGAATGGATATTGCTTTATGTAGAATTGATCCGAAGAAAAAACAATTACAATATGCAGGAGCTCATCGGCCTTTATTTCTGCTAAGGGATGGTGAACTTCTGGAATATAAAGGAAATAGAAAAGCGATAGGTGGAATTCCTCATCGCAAAAAGGCGGAGAAAGATTTTATAAATCACATTATTGAAATTAAAAAAGGCGATAAAATATTTATATTCTCTGACGGATTGCCAGACCAGATTGGTGGTCCGGAAGGAAGAAAATACTCGCCACAGCGAATTAGAGATAACATTTTAGAGAACAATAATTTATCAATGCAACAATATTCGAACTTGTTTTCTGTCGATTTTAAAAAATGGATGGGTAAGAACAAACAAATCGATGATGTGTTATTGATTGGAATAGAATTTTAATTTTTTATTAATTTTAATAAATATTAATTTTACAACCTATGGATAAAAGTAATGTAAAAGGCTTTCTGGAATTTGTTTACGATTTTTACAGATCAATGAAAGCTCACGAGATCACTTTGGTATATGAGGGGGAAATTACCCACCAGATTACCAAAGCATTTACTTCTCTTACTGAATCAAACATGGCTAAGGAGTCAGAGGCAAACTCAGTGCAGAAGAAGGTATTCCATGTTATGGTTGAGTGTCTGCAAAACATTAGTAAACACGCCGATTCTTTTGGATCAGATGATTTTCTTTTTGCAGGACGAGGCATTTTCATGGTAAGTAAAGGAAAAACCGATTATCATGTTACCACAGGTAATGTAATCGAAAATGACAAAATCGAAGAGCTTACTGAAATGTTGGACCATATCAACAGCTTAGACAAAGATGGTCTGAAGCAACTGTATAAAAATCAGATGAAAGAAGGAAGACTTTCTGAAAAAGGTGGTGCAGGGCTTGGTTTCATTGACATAGCCCGAAAAACCGGAAATAAGCTGGAATTCCACTTTTTACCGATTGACGAAGGAAGTTCGTTCTTCTTATTAACATCATCAATTTCTAGAAATGCTTAATAAAAACGTTAAAATATCATGGAAGTAATAAAGATAAAAGGTACAGATGATACCCCTACTATAATTCTCGACAAGGATAATGGTATTTTTGAAATTTCAGGCAGATCGCTTCCTGAGGATGTAACTACATTTTATGAGCCTATCCTTAACTGGTTAGACGATTATCAGGAAGAAGCAAACGATAAAACGGTTTTTGCATTTAAACTGGTTTATTTCAATACCGCTTCATCAAAACTAATTCTTGACATTCTTATGAAACTGGAAGAAATGCACGAGAATGGTAAAGAAGTGCTAATAAAATGGTATTATCCCGAAGATGATGAAGACATGGAAGAAGCCGGTGAAGAATATGCTGACATTGTTGATGTACCATTCGAACAAGTAAGTTATACTTTATAAACCAATTGCTTTTACATCTGATATCATTTTTTAATTCATAAGCTATGAGTGAAGAAATATTGAAAGCCCTTATGCAGTTATTTGCAATTATTGCAAAACAAGACGAAGGAGTAGAATCCAACGAAAGGGAATATGTAAAAAATTTCTTAACTCAACAGCTTAATGATGAAGCAGTTCCGGAGTATCTTGCTCTTTTCGATGAAAAGGCCGGATTTAACGAAGAAAAAGCTGAAAAATCAGATACCGTAAAGCTAACTTCGGTTAAAGATTCAGTAAGAATTTTAGGAATATGTAAAAAAATCAACAAAACACTTACGCAACAGCAAAAAGTAATTGTTTTGGTGCGTTTGTTCGAGCTTGTAAATGCCGACCGAAAATTCTCGGAACAACGAATGGCCATTATCAATACCGTTGCCGAAGTATTTAAACTTACCAAAGAAGAATTTTTAAGTATTGAAAGTTTCGTAATACACAATGAAATATCGGAACTTGATAATCCTGCAAACCTTATTATTAATGAACAGGATGAGATCGACTACAAACAATGCAAACATGTTAAAGTTGAAGCCTTAGATGGCAATATTTTTATCCTACAGGTTAGAAGTGTTGATCTCTACTTTATGCGTTATAATGGGAAAGAAGACATATTCTTAAATGGTTTACCTGTAAATAACAAACGAATTTACTTATTTGCTTCCGGAGGAACCATAAAACTGCCCAAAGGCAAACCAATTTATTATAGTGATATTGTTGCTCACTACCTGGCCGATAGCACATCAACAAAAATATCATACACAGCAAGAAATATTAATTATGTTTTCCCAAATGGTGGAATCGGACTAAGAGACATTAATTTCTCCGAAGATCAGGGAAAACTGATTGGCTTAATGGGAGCAAGTGGTGCCGGAAAAACCACACTTCTAAATGTACTGGCAGGATTAAATAAACCCACATCCGGTGAAATTCTTATTAATGGTGTCAATCTGCATACCGAAAAAGAAAAACTTGAAGGTGTTATTGGATATATTCCCCAGGATGATCTTTTAATTGAAGAATTAACCGTTTTTCAGAATTTATACTACAATGCAAAACTCTGTTTTAATGATAAAACAGAAGAAGAAATTGTAGAGTTAGTGCATAAAACATTAACCAGTTTAGGGCTTTACGACAGAAAAGACCTGAAAGTCGGTTCTCCGTTAAATAAAATGATTAGCGGTGGTCAAAGAAAAAGACTAAATATAGCTTTGGAGCTTATTCGCGAACCATCGATCCTGTTTGTTGATGAACCAACATCCGGATTATCATCACGAGATTCCGAAAATGTAATGGACCTTTTGCGTGAATTAGCATTAAAAGGCAAACTTATTTTTGTGGTCATACATCAACCATCATCCGACATTTATAAAATGTTCGATAACATGATGATTTTAGATACCGGTGGTTACATGATCTATTATGGAAATCCGGTTGAAGGTGTTATGTATTTTAAACGTTTGGATGCCCAAATTAACAGTGATGTAGGCGAATGTCCCACTTGCGGTAATGTAAACCCCGAACTCATATTTAACATAATTGAAGCAAAAGTAGTTGATGAATTCGGTAAGTATACACCCAAACGAAAGATTTCGCCCCAAAAATGGGAAGAGAATTTCCGTGAAAATATAAAACTCGAAGAAATTGAAGTTGTTAAAGAAAATCCACCTTCAACCCTGAGCATCCCTTCATGGTTCAGGCAACTAAAAATTTATACCATACGCGATTTTCTTTCTAAAATAAGCAATACTCAGTACATCGCATTAAACTTGCTTGAAGCACCCGTTTTAGGATTTATATTATCCTATATTATCCGCTACATAGCAGATCCTAATTCTAAAGTGTATATATTCCGCGAAAATGAGAACATAAACATTTATATTTTCATGGGTTTAATCGTCGCTCTTTTCTTAGGATTAACAGTAAGTGCAGAGGAAATATTCCGCGACCGGAAAATTCTGAAAAGAGAAGCTTTTCTTAATTTGAGCAGATCGAGCTATTTGGTTTCCAAAATATTTATCCTATTTTCCATCTCGGCCATACAAGCCATCTTATTTGTATTGATCGCAAATAATATATTAGGAATCAGATCAATGACTTTCGAATATTGGTTTGCTTTATTCACCACTGCTGCATTTGCAAACATGCTTGGGCTTAACGTTTCTGCATCATTTAACTCAGCTGTAACAATCTATATCTTAATACCGCTTTTAATGATTCCAATGATGATTTTAAGCGGGGCGATGTTTCCTTTCGATAAGATGAACCGTGCCGTGGGAAGTGTAAAAAAAGTGCCTTTAATTGCAGAATTTATGCCTACAAAATGGTCGTTTGAAGCATTAATGGTAAATCAGTTTAAAAATAATGAATTCGAAAAAAATTTCTACGATATAGAAAAGAGAGAAAGCAATGCCGATTTTAAGCAAGTTTATTACATACCCGAACTCGAAAAGCGAATTACTTATTTAGAAGATAACTGGTGGAAATTTGAAACAGATCAGGATGTAAAGGAGAAAGCTGCTGAATATTTAAGTCTCTTAAGAAAGGAATTAACAAAAGAAGTGCAAAGAACCGGTATACCATTTGAGTCGGCTCATCAGCTAGACACAACTCTGTTTAACGAAATTGTACTGAATAAAACCATTGAGTTTGTTGAGAAACTCGAAACGTATTACAGTGTAATTTTTCAAAAAGCAAATAACGAAAAAGAGAACATTGTTCGATACTTACTAAATAAAAATGCTGAGTTGTATCGAAGCAAACGAAATGCATATCACAACGAAAGTGTTGAAGATCAGGTAAAGAAAGTATTTGAAAAAAATATGATTATACAGTATAAAGATGAGTTGGTACAACAGAAAGATCCTATATTTAAAGATCCGGATGTTGAAGGATTTTTCAATTTCAGATCTCATTTTTATGCACCACGAAAATATTTTGCAGGTAAATACCATGAAACCTATTGGTTTAACATGATATTTATTTGGGTTATGACAGCATTCTTATATGTTACACTCTATTACGAAGTACTTAAAAAGTTACTGGATTTACCGGAAAAAATTAAGTTGAAAAAATAATATTTCGAAATAAGGAATATTTTTATATCTTTATAAGATATGTTAAATTTGCATTATAACTGAAAATCAACCATATTGATTATGAGCAAACGTTTGATTTACATACTAATACCATTACTGATTTTTGCAGCGTGCCGTTCAGATAAATCAAAAGATTCGGACTATTCTCAGGAATTTGAAATTCCTGATTCAGTAATATACGAAGGAGAATACGAAATTTCTGAAGAAGCAATGAAGGATATCGTACAAAATATCTCGTCGCCAGTAGAAATTGCAGCATTGATTAAAGCGGTAGGTGTACCTTATTCTAAGGAATATTTAGCTACCACCGATTATATTGATAGTTATAATACAAGTTTTAAAAAAGCTTTGGGTCTAGGCATTTATGCGGCAGACCTGGGTTATCAGAATATGTACAACAAAACCGGTTCGGTGATTGATTATATTTCAACCATTAAAACGTTAGCTGATGGTATTCGCGTTGGACAGTTTTTCGACTTTACAACACTGAAGCGATTAGCTACTAATAATCAGAATCTTGACTCATTAATGACTATTTCTGTTCAGAATTTTAACCAAATGGACCAATATTTGCGTGAAAACAACAGGAGTAATTTAAGTTCTTTAATGGTTGCTGGTATTTGGATTGAAAGTATGTATTTATTAGGCGAAGTTGTTAGAAGATCTCCAAATGCCGAACTTTCAGAAAAAATTGGCGAACAAAAAATTATTTTGAGCAACTTAATGCTTTTACTAAGAAATTATGAACGAGATCCAAAATTTAAAGTGTTAATTGACGATCTTACGGAAATACAAAATATTTATAAAGATGTTACCATAACATACGAAAAAGGAGAACCAGAAACAGTTGTTATTGATGGCATCTTAACAATTAAACAGAATGACAAACAGTATATTGATATTACAAACGAAACCATGTTTAAAATAATCGATAAAACTGCTGAAGTTCGAAATAAAATAATACAATTGTAAATATGAGAAACACATTATTTATATTAACCTTATTTGCAATATTTCTAATTAGTGCCAATAGCAACAAACTATTCGCTCAATCGGGGCAGGAACTTGTTGATATATGTGGTATGGTTGCCGGCGAAGATGTAATGTACTTAAAAGATTTCCAGGTAAAACTTGATGCTGCCGGACCAGGAGAAGAACCCCCCGTAGCAAGATATTCTGTTGTATTGAGTAAAAATACAGAGTATTTATTTACCATCTGTAATTCAAATGATTATTCGGGACAAGCCGTATTCTCGCTCTATGATAACAACCGATTATTATCGACAAACTACAATATTGCTACAGGACAAAGCTATCCGAAAGTAAGCTTTAAGTGCTCAAGCACTGGAGTTTATCATATATGGATTACATTTAGAGAAGGAGAACAAGGATTAGCAGTTGCTTTACTTTCGTTCGTTAAGAAATTATAATCACAACTCTTTATAAAGTTTTAATAGCACATACTTAATGTGCTATTATTTGTATGTATACAAGCGATGCTATTAATATTATAAGTATTGAATTTAAATACCAGTTACGTTTTATGGAATAAAAATAATCGCTTAATAAATAAGATAAAGGAATTCCCAATAAAAAGATAATCTCATATTTTACGTTCTTTAATAAGATAAACATGAGAATACCGAGCATAAATAGCCACCAGTTAATTTCAAAAAACTTTCTTGTTTTAATTTTTTTCGTTTGAAAGCCTCGTATAATATTAAAGCTGGCAAAAAGCATAACCAATAAAAGAAATCCATAAAATATATAATACGAATAATGTAAATGATGAAACTGTTTTATTAAATCAAAACTTTGAGAAAAAGCATGAAGAAAATCATTTAACTGACTATCGGCAAACACAAAATAATATACAAACCCAAATAAGTAGGGTGTTAAAAACCCCAGTAAACTAACAATCCATTCTCTGCCAACAAATGGGCGTAAAATGGTTAATGAGATCCAGATAATTAAAAATAATGCCGCAAATGGAGCCCAAAATAAGGATGCAATGGAAACAAAAAAGCCAGCTAAATACAATCTGCTTAATGTATACTCCGATCGATAAGTACCATAAATAAAATCAATGGCGATAAAGATAAAAATAACCCCAATTCCAACCGGATTTAAACGTTGTAACTGAACAAAACTACTTGCAATTAGAATATAAAAAAAAGCAGGTAAATAAGTCCGATAATTAATCAGGATGTATTTTTTATTAAATTGAACCAGTAAAAAAGCTTGTAATATTACCAGTACAAAAGAGAAAATAATAGATGCTGTTGATTTATAGCTAAATAAACCGGCAACAAATGTGTAAAAGGGCATTTTTAACTGATCGCCTGGTATTGCCATGGGTATGGGCTCTAAGAAACTATATAACCACAAACCCACTCCGAGCAGGATAGTGAAAACAATTACAAAAGGCTGATTACTTTTTAATACACGCGATATCATATTTTATACAATTATAAATCAAAACCAATGTCTTTTCGGTAATATTTTCCTTCGAACCGGATTTTTGCCGCATTTTCATAGCTGCACTTTAATGCATCTTTCATTGAATCTCCGAAAGAAGAAACTGCAATAACACGCCCACCGTTTGTTTTTATTACCCCGCTGTCAGATGTAGTTCCAGCATGGAATAACAATGAATCTTTTACTTCGTGTAAATTCTTAATCTCTTTTCCTTTTTCGTAATTGCCGGGATAACCGTCAGAAACCAGCATTACAGTGGTGCAGAATCTGCTATCTATTTCAAAATTTGCCTGATCTAATGTGCCCTTAGCAGTATGTAAAAATAAATCAAGCAGATCAGATTTTATCCGTGGGATAACCACTTCTGTTTCCGGGTCGCCCATTCGTACATTATATTCTATTACATAAGGATCACCTTCAACATTGATTAAACCAAGAAATATAAATCCATTATACTTAATTTTTTCATTGATTAGTCCTTCAATTGTGGGCTTAATAATTCGAGATTCTATTTTTTCCATAAAATCCTTACCTGCAAATGGTACTGGAGAAATAGCACCCATCCCACCAGTATTTAATCCGGTGTCGCCTTCGCCAATTCGCTTGTAATCTTTTGCTTCGGGCAGTATTTTGTATGTTTTTCCATCGGTTAGCACAAATACAGAAAGCTCAATTCCTTTTAAAAACTCTTCGATCACGACGGTAGCACTTGCATCACCAAACTGGCCATTTAGCATCTCTTCTAAAGAATCTTTCGCTTCTTGTAAATCATTAAGTATTAACACTCCTTTCCCGGCTGCAAGTCCGTCGGCTTTTAATACATAGGGCGCCTTTAAGGTTTCAAGAAACTTTTTACCTTTATCTAAAGTATTTTTCTGAAAAGACTGATATCGTGCAGTAGGAATATTATTTTTTACCATAAACTCTTTGGCAAAATCTTTACTCCCCTCTAAAATAGCTCCGGTTTTTACCGGACCGATTAAAGGGATTTCTTTTAACTGCTCATCGGCAAGAAAATAATCAGCAATGCCATCTACCAAAGGCTGCTCAGGCCCTACTACCACCAAATCAACTTTCTGATTGAGCACAAATTCCTTTACTTCCTGAAAATTAGTAATGTTTAAGTTAATATTTTTACCCAGGCTTTGTGTTCCTGCATTTCCGGGTGCAATAAATAGCTGGTTTAACTTTTCACTCTGATTTATTTTCCATGCCAAAGCATGTTCGCGGCCACCAGATCCTAAAAGAAGTAGATTCATCTGTTTATAATTTAATTTTCAATTATCAGATGGAACATCCAAAGCTCTATCACGTGCAGAATTAAGCGTATTTATTGCTATAATCATGTTCGTTTGTTTTAAGCTGCTTATCATGGATGTTTCATCTGTTTATATTTTTCTTATTTGTTAATTTATTGCTATTTACCTTTCTTTCCTGCAAGGGATGTTTTTTTGTTACCTGCCTGCCGGCAAGGCAGGCTCGCTCCCACAAACCCCAAACACATCCCGCTCGTGAACCTTCATAATTTTAGTTTCTGCACTTGATACTCACATCTCAATACTTGCTCATACAATCATGTTCGTGTGTGATTTAACTTAATCATGAAGGTTTCATTTTATTATGATTTATTTTGAAACAAATATAATTATCTCAAGCGGAGTCAACAAATTAAAATGAGCTGATAATTGAATAAATGACAATAAAAAATGCTCCGCATTTTTACGGAGCATTTAATATGATTTCTTTTTATGATTTAATGTAACACAATTTTATTTGTGTAATTGGCTTTATCGCTATGAATTCTTATAAAATAAATTCCTTTACTATAAGCACTTAAATCAAATTCTTCGCGAATATTATCATGCTGAAATACAAAACGGCTTTCCAAAATTTCTCCTGATGTTGATAATATCTCAATTTTTACATCATTTAAATCAGTTAAGTTAATATCAACCGATATTTTCGATGATGTTGGATTTGGATAGATCTGAATGTATTTGTTTAAATCAACCAAATCAATATTGTCAGTAAAACTTACAGTAATTGAATTAGTGCTTACCTCACATAAATTCTCATCGTTTACATTAACAATGTAATCACCCGGAGTCAGGTTATCGAATATACCAGTTGCATTTACAACATCTCCCGGAGTTAGCGTGTATTCCAGATTACCAGTTCCGCCCGAAGCATATACTGTAATTACACCATCGCTTGCATCAGATGCGGTTGCATTGGTAGTTTTTGCCGAATCGATTACTATTTCTAAAGGTTCGGTAATTTCTATGGAACTTGATGTAAGCGGCCCGCAACCATTTTCATCATCTACTTCAACGGAATAGGTACCACTATATAAATCTTCAAATAAGCCTGTGCTATTTATAGCAATGGCTCCCGGATTTAAGGTATAAGTCAAAGCTCCTGTACCACCTGATGCCACAATGGTAATTGACCCTGTATTATCTCCAAAACAGCCTGCTATATTCAACTGATCTTCCGAATCTATTTGCAATTGATCGGGCTGTGCCACCACGAAACTATCCTCCAGCTCACATAAGTTTGCATCGGTAATGGTTACATGATAGGTAGCTGCTGATAATCCGCTCTGGTTTTTATCGGTTGCAACCAGACCTGTACCCGTAGCTGTTTCCCAAACATAACTATGTGGAACGGTTCCTCCGCCAACAGTTAAAGCAATGGTTCCTGAGCCATCGTTATAACACGATAAATCACCAATGACTCCACTTACGCTAATTGCTTGCGGCTGTGTTAATGTAACAGCGGAACTTGCTTTACAACCTTTCCAGTCGGTTACAGTTACCGAGTAATTTCCTGCATCCAAACCATCTGCAATTTGAGTATTCTGACTGGCAGGATCGTTCCATTGAAAAGTAAATGGAGATCCATTACCACCGTTGGCATCTACTCGTATCTCACCATTGTAATCGCCGTTACATTGCGGCTGCGAAACAATCGAAGCTGTTGCTGCTAATGCAAATTCAGGTTCGGTAATCGTATAATTTGTAATTGAAAAACTACATTCGTTTGCATCAGCTACGGTAACACTATACGTTCCGGCAGGAACATTTACAATATCCTGCGTAGTTTGAGAACTGCTCCATGCATAGGTGTATGGGGTAACTCCAGGACTTGTAATGCTTAAATCGATAAAGCCATCCGAATCGCCTTTGCAATCCACTGCGGAAGAACTGCCACTTAAAC
>CAYVEW010000002.1:0-85263 GCA_964450375.1 uncultured Bacteroidales bacterium | reverse complement strand
TGGGAGGTATTATGAGTGTTGAAGATGCTCTGGAAAAATTAGATGCCGGTGCAACATTAATTCAATTGTATACCGGATTTATATACGAAGGTCCTGCATTCGTTAAGCAAATAAATAAAGCCATTCTTAAGAGATAAGATCCAGGAATAAAACAAAAAAAGAGAAGCGTTTTGCTTCTCTTTTTGTGACCCAACAGGGACTCGAACCCTGGACCCCATCCTTAAAAGGGATGTGCTCTACCAGCTGAGCTATTGAGTCGTTTTGTTAATGCGACTGCAAATGTAATACCTTATCTTTTAAATCCAAAACTATTTGTAAAAAAAACCAAAAAAGTTTCCTTTATTAAATAATAGATTTATATAAACTGTGTAAGTAATATTAAATCAGCTATTTATAAATAAAAAAAAAGAGAAGCGTTTTGCTTCTCTTTTTGTGACCCAACAGGGACTCGAACCCTGGACCCCATCCTTAAAAGGGATGTGCTCTACCAGCTGAGCTATTGAGTCAATTGGACTGCAAAAATAAAACCTTTTTTTTTAAATCAAAAAAAAACTTAAAAAAAACTGAATTTAATTTTGAAATAGCTGTATTTATTACAAAATCTGAGTATAATTGCAGCATTAAACACACAATATTATGTATACTGCAGAAACAAAAGTTCGGGTTCGGTACGGTGAAACTGATAAAATGGGATATGTTTATTATGGTAATTATCCTTTGTATTATGAAATAGGCAGAACGGAATTAATGCGTGAGTTCGGTTATCCATACAGTAAAATTGAAGAAATGGGCATTATGTTGCCGGTAAAAACTTTAGATATTAAATATCACAAGGCTGCAAAATACGATGATTTATTAACTATCCGCACCACTATTAAAGAACTACCCGGTGTGCGTATTCATTTTTTCTATGAAGTATTTAATGATGCTGGCGATTTGCTAAACGAAGGAAATACTATGTTGGTTTTTGTTGATGAAATTACCCGTAAACCAAGAAAGGCTCCGGAAGATTTAATAAAACAATTGAACAGATATTTTTAACATTATCATACGATTTAATCATAAAATGGAGCTAAAAACAAGCTCCATTTTTATTTTAAATAAAATATGGCTTTTAGTTGTAATGTTTTTAAAATGGGTTCGTCTTGTTATTGAATTGAGCTTAGTTCTTTTTATTTAACAACTAAAAACATTAAAAAGTCATGAAAAAAGTAATAGTAATAGCAATTTTAGCAGTAGTTCCTTTTATATTGAACGCACAAGATTTTGTTGATAACTTAATCGGTAAATATCAAGGACAAAAAGGTTTTACTACTGTTGTAATCAATAGCGCCATGTTCGATATTGCTGCGGCATTAGACGATGACGAAGATCTTCAAAAAATGAAAGGAATGATCGACAATGTAAGAATTATTGCAATGGAAGAGCATATCTCCAATGAAACGATTAATTTCTTTAATGAACTTAAATCGCAGGTAAATACAAAATCATATGTTGAACTTATGACCGTAAAAGAACACGACAATGACGTGGTTTTTTATGTAAAATATGCAGAAAATAAAGATATCGAAGAACTTCTGCTCGTAGTTGGCGGTACGGATGATAACGCAGTAATTAGTATTAAAGGTAAGATGAACTTAAAACAATTGGCATCATTATCAAAATCGGTAAAAATAACAGGATTCGAATATCTTGACGAGTTAGAAAATAATTAAGAAAGGGAGAGTGTAAAAACTCCCTTTCTCAAAATAAATTTGTAATTTTCGTGATCTTGAGAATGTGCTATGACAGAACAGATATTTAAAGAAGACATATTACCTTTAAATAGTAAATTACTGGGTTTTGCAAATAAATTCATGAATGATTTAGATGATTCGAAAGATGTTGTGCAGGAAATTTATTTGAAACTATGGCGAATGCGCAGCGAGTTAGACCAATACAACAGTATTGAAGCTTTGGCCATGCGAATGACAAGAAATCTTTGTTTGGATAAAATAAAACTTAAAAAAACAGTTTCGTTAAATAATGTCGTAAAAGATGAAGTGACAAGCGATAATACACTATATGAAGAGCAACAACAGGAAATAAATATTGCAGCAAACAGGGCCCAGGTGGCTATCAGTACATTAGACGAGCCACAACGAACCATAATGCAATTAAGAGATATTCAAGGCTTCGATTATGAAGAAATTGGACAAATTTTAAATATGAATGTAAATACGGTAAGAGTAAACTTGTCGAGAGCGAGAAAAAAAGTAAGAGAGTATTTGTTAACTAAATATTACAACCATGGATCTAAAAAAAATAAAAGCTCTATTAGAGAAATATTATAAGGGAGAGAGCACATCGGACGACGAAAAGATCCTAATTGAATATTTCAATCAGGATGATATTAGCGATGAACTGCTGGCTGATCGGGATATTTTTTCATACAATAGAGATGAAAAAAAGAATCTGGAAGATATGCCCGATATGTCGGCTGAAATTTGGGATTCATTGCAAAAATCATCTAAAAACGAAATCTCAAAAGAAAAGAAATTGATTTATTGGGCCTTTCGCATCGCTGCGGGTATAGTCATTTTAATTGCTTCATTCGTTATCATAAAAAGTCAACTTCAGGAAAACCAGAATGGAGAATACCAATTTGCAGATACATACGAAAATCCTGAAGAAGCATATGAACAGGCAAAACAAACACTTTTATATGTTTCTGCCATGCTTAATAATGGAACGGAACATTTAGAGCCCATTAATAAAATAAATGAAAGCACGCAAAAATTAAGTCCTTTAACGAGCTTTAACAGCGGTTTAAATGAATTGAACCAACTAAAGAAATATGAAATTGCAAATAAATACATTAAACAATAAAGTCATGAAAAAGATTTTTTTAATTTTTACAGTGATACTCATTCCTTTTTTTACATTTTCGCAGAATACACCATTGGACGAATTGTTCGATAAATATAGCGGAAAAGAAGGAATTACATCGGTCTACATTACCAGCTACATGTTTGGTATGTTTGCCGATATGGAAACAAACGATCCCGAATTTGATGAACTCGTAAAGAATTTGAAAGGAATTAAAATTCTGGCTACAGACGAAACGTATAAGGGTAGTGTTAATTTCTATAAAGAGATTATCGATAAATTACCAATGAGCCAGTATAAAGAGCTCATGGTAATAAAAGAGAAAGATCAGGATGTAAAATTTCTGGTAAACGAAAAAGATGGCAAAATAATTGAATTATTATTAATTGCAGGAGGTAAGGGTGAAAATGCCATTATTAGCATTCAGGGAAATATTGATTTAAAGAATATCTCAAAACTTTCAAAATCAATGAAAATTAATGGTTTAGAACATTTAGAAGAAATAGATAAATAAAAAAATACGAACATGAAAAAAGCACTCACAATACTTCTCGCATTTCTATTATTACTCCAAGCATCATGTATTGTAAAGGATAATTACAAAGAATCAGACATATTTTCTGAATTTGAAACCGAAAAGGGATTTGGCGTTTTTCATTTGCCTCCGGTATTATTTAAAATAGCATTATCCATTTCGGATGAATCTAATGTAAATTCAAAAGATTTAATGAACAAAATTGATGTGGTTAAAGTTTTATTTTTTGAAGAATCTGATAATACCATGCCACTTGCAGAATTAAAAAAATCTGTTAGCAAGAAAGTTAAAGAGCATAATTATAATCTCTTAACTCAAATAGCGCAAGAATCAAACAATATTTCAATCTTTATTATCGATCAGGACGAGCTGATACGTGAAGTGCTTATAACAATTGTTTCAGAAAAAGAGTATATAGGTTTAAATTTGGTAGGCGAGTTAACAAAAGATGATGTAATGGAAGTATATAAAGCTGTAAACCTGGATAATATTAAAAATTACAATAAGTAATCGGATTGTATTGATATTTAGAATAGAAGTGGAGTTGACTAAACTTCACTTTTTTTGTAATTAAAATTATCTTTTGAAACGAAAAATCAACTATAGCGTATAAAAAAGTTAGTTAAAAATAACAAGTCACGAAACCTTATGACCAAATTTAACATCTACAATAAATAATACGAATAATTACTAACCAAAATTTATAAAAACTATGCAAAACATGAAAAAATTATTAGCAATGATGCTGATGTTGGCAACTGTATTCTTTATCGCCTGTGATGAAGATGATGAAGAAACCGTAAAAAAAATTACAGGCAAATGGTATTTATATCAGGAAATTGATGTAGAAATTGAAGGTGGGTTTACATATACCGACAAGATGACTTATAATCCAGATTTTGATATTGATTTTTATGGTGCCGAATTGTACGAAATTACCAGTGAAAGTATTACATATTATGGGAGTGATCCTGAATCAACATCAGGGTATTATATGGAATCAGTTTCTTATGAAATTGATGGAAAAAAGATTATAACCTCGTTCGTAGATGAAACGGAAATTATTCATGATACAGCGACATATTATTTCGAAGGGGATATGCTTGTAATTGAAACAAGCTATGAAGAACCAGGTTATACTAATAATACAACCATAAAATTTAAACCTTATAAAGGAAATATACCTACTGAAATATGGTCAACAGGGCTAACAAACGATAGCTATGAGCCAGATGATACTTATCAAACTTCAAGTGCGATTGTTTTAAATTCACCACAAAAGCATGTAACTATTTATAATGATCAAGATTGGTTTCAATTTGAAGCTTTTGCTGGTGAAACCTACTTAATCCAGATACACGGTTATATGGATAACTATTTATACTTATATGATACTGATGGACAAACACTACTTACTGATGATGATGATAATGATCAGGATTTGGATGTTGAAACAAGTTATTGGGGAAATCCAGTTCTTTTATGGACTTGTCAAACTTCAGGATCATATTATTTCAATGTAAAAGGGTATGATTCCAATGATCAAGGTGTATATGTTGTAGAAATAACTACTACGGACTTATCAATTGGAAAAGCTACTAAACAAGCAGATAAAAAAATAGAGAGATTACCATTTTTTGGTAAATAGTCAATTACATTTAATAAGAATTAAGCCATGATTAGCAATTTTCTAATTATGGCTTTTTTTGTTTTTCTTGTTTTTCTTGTTTAGCAAATTAAAAACTTTCCAGCATATAATTCTTTATTAGAATAATTTTTAGGAATATGCGCAAACTTAATCGATATGCTTTCAAGTGATTTAATTTTTTTGGCATAAAAATTGAAATATTCATGAAACGAACAAAACAAATATAGCGTATAAATGGTTTAGATATAAAAGAATACGATGGTAACGAAACCATTTCACCACATTTAGCATCTATATAAACAAACAATAATTACTAACCAAATATTTAAAATTATGCAAAACATGAAAAAAATAATCGCAATGATGCTGATGCTGGCATCGGTGTTTTTTATCGCCTGTGAGGATGACGATAGCAAAGATCCATTAACAGCCGAAGAAGCTCAGGAAGAATTACAAAATCTGGGTACTGAAATGTCTACGATGATGACTAATATGCAGAATGCAGAAGGAATGCAAGTAATAATGAAGTTAAATTCAATGCCCTATCCCTTTGTTAATACAAGCAAATCATCGGAAAGTACTCAAATATTAAAAAACATTGAGAACTATTTATTACCTACCGGAGTTTTAAACAAATCAAAAGTAAATAATAATACAAAAGAACCCGATTTTGATTTTGAATATTGGTGGGGAACTTATACCTGGGATATTGAACATCAGGTGTGGAGTATTGTTTTTGATGATCCGGCAAGTACTGCCGATGATAAAATTGTTATTAATTTTCCATCAAGCGAAACAGCCACAACAAACGATGCAACATTAACCATTCACGATTACGCAGAAACTGAAATTGAGGAATATGATGATTATTGGGAAGATTATTATTATTACAATGAACCCAGTACAATTGTTGCAGATCTATATTTAAATGACAAAAAAATTGTTGATGTAAATATGTCAGCTACCTGGATAGCCAGTGGAGAAAAAGCTGGGGAGCCTAGTGATATCGATTTGGATGTATATGTGGTTCCTTTCAATTTCCATGTAGATATGTCGCAAAATAGCACAACGGGTGACATTAATGCTTGGATTGAATATGAAAACAAAAAAGTATTTTCAGTTGGTTTAGATGTGGCTTTTGTAAGCGGAGAAGATTCTCCAACAACAGTAAGTGGTTATATTCAACTATTTGATGTTAAATTTAAAGCCACGGTGGCATTAGCCGAACTTGAAACAATTTTTGATGCATTGGATGAAGGAACATCACCATATACAACTTTGGACGAAATTAATGCTGCAGTTAATGCTACCATTGATGCAGTAGTTTTAGTAGACGGAGCTAAAGCAGCTGATATCATTATTGACTTTACAAGTACTCCAAGTACATTTTCATTTGTAATTGACGAAACAGAAGGTATTTATTTAGACATTTTATTTGTTTATACTGATGGAACATCTCAATCTGCCGTTCCTTATTTTGCAAGTTTTGTTGCAAGTATCGAACAATTTTTTGGTGCACTTAACGGATTCTATGGTAAGTAATTCTTAACTATATAAAAATAAAAGGGGCTTAGTAAAAAAGCCCCTTTTTAATTGTAATTGTATTTATTTTACCCAAAATACATTTTACACTTTCTTTAGTTCAATTATGGTTATTTCAGGTGGCATTCCAACACGGCCTGGAAAACCAATATAACCAAAACCACGGTTAACATATAAATATTGATCGTTTTCTTTGTATAAACCGGCCCAACGTGGATACTTGTATTTTACCGGACTCCATTTTATATTCCCAATTTCAATTCCAAACTGCATTCCATGTGTGTGGCCCGATAAAGTCAGGTCAATGTCTGTTTTACCAATTACTTCAGCATCCCAGTGAGACGGGTCGTGCGATAGCAGGATCTTAAATGGTGCTATTTCGCTGTTTATTATCGCATCATTTAAGTTTCCATATTGTGGGAAAGGCGGCAAACCCCAGTTCTCAACGCCAATTAAAGCAATTTCAGAATCTCCGATTTTTACTTTTTTCGATTCATTTAGCAGTAGTCTGAAACCAATATTATGATGTTCTTGTTTTAATTTTTCAAGATTTTGTGTTTTTTCAGCCTCGTTTTTCCATTCAAAATAATCTCCATAATCATGATTGCCCAAAATGGAATAAAGGCCATATTTAGCTTTTAATTTGCTTAAAATGGGTATCCAGCCATCCAGCTCTTCTGCAAAATTATTTACCAAATCACCAGTGAATAATATAAGATCAGGTTTTTGTTCGTTAATTAACTCAATTGCTTTTATTACCTGATTCTCATGACCAAAAAAACTACCAATATGGATATCTGATATTTGAATGATTTTAAACCCATCAAATGCTTGTGGCAGATTAGAAAAGCCAAGCTTCTCGTGACTAAGTCGGAAATTGAACCGGCCTTTTGCCATGCCGTATAAAATGGAAGTAAACGGAATAGCAGCCAATACAAGCCCTAATTGAGAAATAAACTTGGCTCTGGAGATTCCATTTTCACTTTGCTCAATAATAGTATCCTTATTTGAAGATAATTTATGAACTACCCATTTGGTAATGTGTATAATATCTTCGGCCAAATGGAATGTGATAAAAAGAAGTTTGGGAATATAAAACAAAATAAATACGCCAGCGAGTATATAAAAATTTTTAAATATTCTGGGTTCTCTTTCAAATGGGAGTAAGGTCCTAAAGTACAGCAGATAAGTTATGATTAAAACCGGTATGAGCCAATAAATTACAAAAATAATTCGTTTTAGCAGCTTGGAATCTAAATTCGATACAACCAGCTTAATGCCTTTAAAAGAATAAAGATCAACTAAAATGATAAATAAAAACAGAAATATAAACAACATAATAAATCGCTCTTTCATATTAAATTTACTTATATATTTACCTAAAGTAACTTTCAGTTTAAGATTTCAAATATATGCCAAAACATACTAGATTTGTCAACAGCTTTAACTAATTGCAATATAACAGGGATAAATGCTAATTGTTTAAGGTTTAATGGATGAAACTTAAAAATTATAAAAAGGACACAGTGTGTATTTTGCATAATACATTAATTAATAACACATTGCAAAATCATTTATAAAAATAATCACAAAGAATGTTTGATAAAGATAAATTACTAAAGGAATTAAATTTTGCGGCATCGCGAAGTAGTGGTAGTGGCGGCCAAAACGTAAATAAGGTATCAACAAAGGTTGAGTTGCGTTTTGACGTAATTAACACTGATACTTTTAACGATGAAGAAATAAAAAGAATACGATTAAAACTTAAAAACAGAATTTCCAATGAAGGAATTTTAATACTATCATCGGATTCGGAACGCACCCAGCTAGGGAATAAAAGAAAAGTAACCGGGCTTTTTTTCGAACTGATCGAAAAAGCACTTAAGAAACCTAAAAAGCGAATAAAGACAAAGCCTACGAAATCGTCCGTAGAGAAGCGAATAAAAGAAAAAAAGATACAAGCCGACAAAAAGAGACAGAGAAGAATAGAATAGTTATTTTTTAAGTTTATCAATTTCCTGTTTCATATCCAGAATCATATGGTGTAACTTATTTATGGATAAATCATTGTTCTCTGGTAAATCAAAACTGATAAAACCTAGTGCTTTCCAAATCTCATGAATTTCTTCAACTTTAAGCGTATATGGGTCGTATTCAGGATTATCTGATTTAAGAATAATTTCACCAGTTTCTGCCATTTTGTTTATTAAACGCTTGTAAACAATTCCTTCATCTTTAGAGATTAGTATATATGGCTTGTTATCAATTATTTCGTTCCAGTTAACTAAATATTCGCATATAATATATGAACCCGATTTAATTGGTTCCATGCTATCGCCTTTTATCTGAAATACCCTGTATGTTCGATCTTTGCTTAGTTCAACGAGTGGTAACGAAAAATGTGGCAGGCTTTCAATGTAATCAGAATCTGAATAACCGTTTGTATAACCGGCAGAAGCTTGAACCGGCACAGTTGTGATTAATTCTTTATCCTTGCTGTCTACAACAGTACTTACCACTCTGAGATTGCTTCCTGAAGTATAGTTCTTTTGCAAATCATCCTGGTTTTCCCATAGTTCTGTTTTAACCAAACTATCTATAGATACACTAAAGTAGTGGGCCAGATCTTTTAAAACATTTAACTTGGGTATTGCCCGGTTTTCCTCATATGAACCTATTACAGCCCGGCTAATTCCAATGCTTTTAGCCAATTCATCCTGGGTTAAACCTTTCGATTTTCTTAAATATTTAATATTTAATCCTATAATTTCCATATTGCTAATAAAATTAGAAAATTTTTGCTAATATAAAAAATATTACTAAAATATTTAGTATAAATGCTAATATAATTTGTATATTTGCTAATATTAATTGCATGCATAAATATGAAATCAGAAACCATCGAGAAACTTAAAATATCTGCAAATGCAGCAAAGTATGATGTTTCTTGTGCATCGAGCGGCAGTAATCGTACGAATAAAGGAAAAGGCTTAGGAAATGCAAATCCCTGGGGAATATGCCACAGCTTTACCGAAGATGGAAGATGCATTTCTTTAATGAAATTAATGCTTACGAATTATTGTATTTACGATTGTGCTTATTGTGTTAACCGAAAGAGCAATGATATTAAAAGAACCACTTTCACGGTGCAGGAAGTAGTTGATTTAACCATTGAGTTTTATCGAAGGAATTACATTGAAGGCTTATTTCTGAGTTCGGGGATCATTAAAAATCCTGATTATACCATGGAACGGATGGTTCGAATTGCAAGAGATTTGCGATTAAAAGAAAATTACAATGGCTATATTCATTTAAAATCAATTCCGGGAGCAAGCGAACGTTTGCAGCAACTATCTGGTTTATACGCCGATCGACTAAGTGTAAATGTTGAAATTGCCACCGAAAACAATTTGAAATTACTGGCTCCTGATAAAGATTTTAAAAGCATTTTTGATCCGATGAACTCGATAAAAAATAAAATTATCGAAAATAAAGAAGAACGCAGGAAATTTAGAAATGCACCACGATTTACACCAGCCGGCCAAAGCACACAGCTGATTATTGGAGCTACTCCCGATAACGATAAGCACATACTGAATTTGGCAGGAAACCTTTACAAATCGCAAAACTTAAAAAGGGTTTATTACTCCGGATTTGTTCCGGTTAATAGTTACGACAAAAGACTGCCCGCATTGCAGGAACCACCTTTAAAAAGAGAAAACAGGCTTTATCAGACTGACTGGTTATTCCGGTTTTACCATTTTAAAATCGATGAAATTGTAAATGATGATTATCCGAATTTGGATTTAGATATTGATCCGAAGTTAAGTTACGCATTGCGTAATCCCTGGCTTTACCCGGTAGATGTGAACAAAGCGAGTTATGAAACTATTTTACGGGTTCCGGGAATTGGTGTTTTATCGGCAAAGAAAATTTTATTGGCACGAAAATACAGCAAATTAAATTTTAATCACCTGAAGAAAATTGGGGTTGTATTAAAAAGAGCAAAATATTTTATTAGCTGTAACGAACTTAAGCCACACACAATAAATGAGATAGGTTCAGAAAATCTAAGGAGCCTGATGTTAGTTGGAGAGATGAAACCTAAAATAAGAAGTAGGGCTCAACATAAGCAATTGTCTTTATTCCCAGTAAACTAGAACAAGTATATTATGAATTTATTTATTTATGACCACACATTTGAAGGGCTTTTAACTGCAATTAGTGATGCATTTACGATGGCTCTTGTTCCTGATAAGATTGTAAGCATAAAGTCTTTTCAGGATGATTTATTTGCAACTAAATATGAAATAGAAACTGATTTTGAGAAGTTTGAGATTCTTTGGGAGCAAATTTTGTCCAAAACAAATGAGCAGAATTGTCAACGAATTTTTAAGGCGTACTTATCAGAAGTACAAGATATTGAATTGATTATCTATAATTATATAAAGTTAATTATAGAAACACCACACAATGTTGAATTAGATTTTAGCAATGATTCGGTTGTAAAAATAAATAATTTACAAAAAAAGGTTGGCCGTGAAGCTCATCGTGTAATGATGTTTGTGCGTTTTCAGAAAACTGTAGATGATATATTTTATGCATCATTTGAGCCAAAGTACAATGTAATTCCATTAACAATAAGTCATTTTAAAAATCGCTTTGCAGATCAGAGATGGGTTTTGTTCGATACACGCCGAAAGTATGGCTATTATTACGATCTGGAGAATGTTACTGAAGTTACAATTGGGAAACAAAAAATCGATTATAATTCGGGCAAAGTAAACGACGATGTTTTGCATGTAAGTGAGAAGCTTTTTCAGAAGTTATGGAAAGTATACTACGAATCCATCAACATTAAAGAAAGAAAAAATACAAAAGTTCACATGCAATTTTTACCAAAACGATTCTGGAAATTACTTCCCGAAAAGGATATTAACACGAAAGTATTACATCTGAATTAACTAGAGTAGGCTTATACATTAAGCCAGATAGCTTAAAAACATATTATTTTTTTATTTATTCAGCTACGATATGTATAGATTTGTATAAATAAAACAATGAATATGTATTTTTCAATTATTATAAATCAAATACTGGTACTTGCTTTTTTAGCTCTTATTGGTGTGCTTGCTACCAAACTAAAAGTAATTAATGAACAGGTAAAGAATAGTATAGCTGCCATTGTTTTTAATATTACTCTGCCGGCACTCATTATATCATCTGTTACCCATGTGGAGCTAAATAAAGAACTGATGACTAATAGTGTTTGGGTATTTATTATGGCTAATATTGGTATCAGTATGCTATACTTTTCGGGTAGACTGTCGCGAAAGTTGCTGCAAATTCCGGGTAAAAAGGGCAATGTTCATATTATACATACCATGCTTGGAAATGTTGCTTTTTTGGGATACCCCTTATTTTCGGCATTGTTTCCCGGCGGAGAAGGCTTGTTTTATGCGGTTATTTTTCATCTAACCCAGGATATATATATATGGACTGTTGGGGTTTTTGAGTTTAATCATACGAAAGGAATCAAGTTTAAGGAGACACTTAAGCATCTGGTAAATCCGAATACCATCTCGTTTGCAATCGGCTTAACTATGTTGGGATTCGGAATTCAATTTCCCGATTTGATTTATAATCCAATTGCAGGGCTTGGAAAAGTAACAATTTATCTAGCAATGCTTTATATTGGTGCTGTTCTAGCTCAAAATCCCATGATAAAAGCATTTAAGAAAATTGAGATTTACGTTCTGGGAATTAATAAAATGCTTTTTATACCTTTTATTTTGCTACTGATTATTAATTTATTTTCAACGTATTTGAATGTGCACATTGGAAATATTGCAAAAACAGTTGTGGTAATGCAAACTGCAATGCCATGTATGGCAATGGTTGTGGTTTTAGCAAAAAAATTTAATAGCGATGATTTACATGCAACCGAAAACTTATTCATGACTACCATTATTTCATTAGCAACTTTACCGTTTATATATTATTTAACTCAAATTTTTTAATAGGGTAAAATCAAAATAGTTTATCTTAGAAACAGGAAAGCTATATGTAGGGTTAGATAGTTGGTTAGTAAATAAAAAGCTTTTGGTTGGTAGCAATATCAGCCAAAAGTTTTAACAAAGGAAATTTGACAAGAAAAAGTATTTTGTTTATTTAGGAATAAAATTTAAATGAAAAGTATGAATCCTTCGGAAAAAGATATAATTAGTAAGATTAAAGAAGGTGATATCGGTAAATTTGAGATTCTCTTTAAAGAATATTACGAGCAATTATGCCAGTTTGGAACAAAATATCTGAAAAGTATCGAACTAGCTGAAGAAATTGTACAAGATACTTTTTACAATATATGGAAAAACAGGGAGAATCTGAATATAAAAACATCTTTAAAATCGTACTTATTTACGGCGGTTCGGAATAACTGCCTACAAGAACTTAGAACAAAATCTTTGAATATTAAATACGAAAACTATTATAAATCTCATTATGTGAATGATAGTATTAGTCCTGTTGATGAACTGAATGCAAAAGAATTAAGCGAGATCATTGATAAAGCACTAAGCTCGTTACCGGAAAAAAGCCGGCTCATATTTAAAATGAGCAGGGATGAAGGACTAAAGTATCATGAAATAGCTGAAAAGTTATCCATTTCAATTAAAACAGTAGAAGCAAATATGGGTAAAGCCTTAAAACAGTTTAGGTTGTACTTAAAGGAATATGCAGAAGTTGTTTAAAAAAAGGGGAAGTCATGGAAAAACAAAAAAACATAATAAATTGGGATTTGATTGCAAAATATTATTCAGAAGAATGCAATCGGCAAGAGATTGAAGAGCTGATGAATTGGGTAAATCAGAACGAAGAAAATAAAATATTGTTTAATCAGGTAAAAAAAGATTTAGAACTATTAAATTTAAGTAAATCAATGAATAAAGTAAATGTAGATTCGGCATGGAATAAGGTTAAAAACCGTATTTTAGAGGATGAAGAGCAAGTAATCAGCGAAGAAGGCACAAAAGTCCGAAAAATAAATTTTACCAGGATATTACAGTATGCTGCAATAATATTGGTTGTTTTAGGACTTGGTTTTACAGCTAATAAAGTAATTAATAACATCAGTAGTACGAAAATATACGCTGAAAATACCGAGCAAGGAAAAGAAGTTATATTACCCGATGGAAGTAAAATTTATTTAAACTCAGGAAGTTATGTAACATTTCCTAAAAAGTTTGCTGCTAATGAACGAAGAGTTGAGCTAAAAGGTGAAGCTTTTTTTGAGGTAACAAAAAACCAGGAAAAGCCATTTATTATTGAATCAAACGATGCAGAAGTGAGAGTTTTAGGTACAACTTTTAACGTAAATGCTAATTTGCCAAACCACGAAGTGCAGGTTTATGTTGAAACCGGTTTAGTTCAGTTAGCCCGAAAAAATAAAGAGAATGAGAAAATCCTTATAAACCCTGGTGATGTGGGTAAGTTAACGAATATCGATCTAAAAAAAGAAATAAATACAGATGCTAACATTATTTCGTGGAAAACCAAAGAGATCGTGTTTAATAAACATCGTTTAGAAGAAGTGATTAGCATCTTAAACAAAACCTACAAAGTAAATATTTACACCAACGATCCAGATATTAAGAATCTGAGCTATACATCAACTTTTAAAGATCAGGAAATAGAGTCGATTTTAAATGTAGTTTGTTTTACCTTAAATTTAAAAAGCCTTCGAACAAATGATGGAATAGAATTGGTTAAGCAGATGAATTAACCGTATATTTGAAATATATGGTAAGCCTACAAGAGATATATAACCGTAAAAGCATTAAAATTATGTGTGGCATAATTTTAATGCTTTTTATTTTTACTAATGTAAGAGCTCAAACGAGTATCTTAGATACCACAATTACCATTAAAATTAAGAATGAACCCTTAGAAAGTGTTTTACAGAAAATAGGTGAGCAGGTAAATTACAATTTTTCGTATAATCCCGATTTAGTTTCAACAAAATCAGAAATAAAAAGAGATTTTAACAATGTAGAGTTAAAAAGTATTCTAAAAAGTATTATAAATGATTCCACACTTACCTATGCCGAGTTAGACAAACAAATCATTATTTATAAAAAAAATACGATTCAAAGCTTAAATGCCATCCACACAAATGGCTTTGTTGATAGCATTATTACGTTGAACGGACAGGTAATTGATGCAATAAGCAGAGAAAATTTATCTTTTGCGAATATTGCAATTAAAGGAAGAACTTATGGTACAATAACCAATGAAAATGGCAGATTTAAGCTAAAAATTCCTGTATCATTAATTCAGGAAAACTTGACTGTTTCTTATATTGGTTACAAAAATGCTGTAATTCCCATAAAGGATTTATCCTTTTATAATAATTCGATATTTCTTGAACAAGACATACTTAAAATTCAGGAGGCAGTAATAAGAATACAAGATGCAAAAAAGCTTTTATCGCAAGCCATAGATAAATTCGAAGAGAACTACTATAATAAGCCTTACGAAATAACTGCTTTTTATAGAGAGTATGTGAATAAGAAATCGGAGCTTATGTCTATTACGGAAGCAATTATAGATGTATATAAAAGTCCGTACGAAGGAATTTATTCTGATCAGGTTAAATTGCTAAAAAGTCGTAAGAACCTTTTTTACAATGCAGATGATACGCTAGCTTTTAAATTGAAAGGGGGTTTAAATTCCAGTTTGTATTTAGATTTGATTAAAAATCCGCAACATTTTTTGATGGAAGAGTATTTTATGTCTTTCAGCTATAGTTTGAAAAAAATGGTGATGTTTAATAACGAAGTAGCTTATGTAATTGCGTTTAAACCGAAATATTACCTGGAAGATAATACATTGGAAGGGGAAATCTATCTAAATTCAAAAGATTTATCTATACTATTGGTTAATGTTCGTGTTACAAATGATGCTCTGGATCAAATGGGCAATAACCTGGTAGTTAAGAGAACCAGACGAACGATTGTTAAGCCCGAAAAAGTTCAATATCAAATAGCTTATCGAAAAATTGGTGATAAATATTTTTTAAATATGGTGCGAGGTGAGCTAGAATTTAGTGTGAGAAAGAAACGACAGTTATTTTCTACAAATTATACCACTGTATTTGAATTTGCTGCAAATAAAATAGATACAGTTGAAATTGAACGATTCGACAGGAAAGAAGTTCTACGAACCCATAACATTTTTATTGATGAAAATTATAAGTACGATAGCAGGTTTTGGGGTACGTACAATTATGTTATTCCAAATGAAACATTAGAAGACGCACTGATACGGATACAACGAAAGCTTGATGCAATCAAACAAGAAGATTAAGCATTGGTATTTTTCTCATATGCTTTAACCCAGTCAACTTCCATAGTAGCTTGCCCGTTAAAATTAGCATCCTTTAGTATTCCTGAACTTAAAATAATGTACATTGGTTCTGTTGGAATACCCTGTGTTTGTTCGTATAAAACCACATCGTTAATTTTCCAGGTAAGCTTTTCGGGAGTCCATTCCAAAGAATAAATATAATAATCTTTCGAGAAGTTTAATCCGCCTAAAGCCTTTTTATGCTGTTTAATAGAACCTTCGCCATTCCAATAATTGGCAACTTCCACTTTAGATGCAGATTTATTTCCATATTTAAAAACATCAATTTCGGGTGTTATTTTTTCGCCCAGCATCCAAAAGGCATGATGAACAGGATAGGAGTGGTTTAGTTTAATTTTAGCTTTAAATAAACCGTATTGTTGCCTGAAAAACTGGCCCGTATTAATTAAACCAGATGTATAGCTAAATTCCTTTTCGTAGAATCCCAATGCAGGATCCCATACTTTACCTTTGGTGTTTTCGGTTTTCGTAATAATTTTTAGATTGCTGTTTGTAAGCTCCAGATTCGATTCCTTAAAAAATTGTTTTTCTGTTACCAGCACATAATCATCGTTTAGTAAGTTTTTACCCCAATAGTAACCACTCATCCATTTTTCCGAATCCAGTTTATTTCCTTCAAAATCATCTTCGAAAGTAAGGTTCCATTCAAGTAATTTGTCAAAATCGTTTTTCTTTTCAAGTTTCTGATACCATTGTATTTTCTCAGATTTTTTCAATTCTTTATACTCTTCGGCTTGCTTAAATTCGTCAGAAAGCTTGAATTTATCTTTGGTTTGTAGATATTTTTTTTCTTCTTTAAATTCATCTGAATTAATATACGCTTCTAATTGCTCAAAATCAGCAATTTGTTGCGAGTCGTGTAGTTCATTGTAAATTGCCAGCTTTTCAGACTCTTTAAACTTGTAATACTGTTTAATATCCTGAGATTTCTTTAGCTTTTTGTATTCTTGCAGCTTTTTAAATTCATCGGTATTTTGGAACTTCATATTCTTTACTTCCTGAATATGACTTTTAAATTCATCTGAATTTACTTCTTGTTCCAGTTCGATGAAGTTATCAATTTCTTCAGAACCATCTAATTTTAGGTAGTTAGCGTATTTTTCGGAGTCTTTAAATTTAAAGTAATTCTTAATTTTTGATGATTTTTCCAGCGATTTAAATTCCTTTAGTTTTGTAAACTCTTCAACATTTTCTTTTTTATCAAGCGAATCAAAATTTACAGAGTCGATATATTCTTTTAAACTTAAAAAATTTACTAAATCTTTCGAATCTTTAAATGCAATAAATTCAGAAAGTTGCTTAGAGTCTTTTAAAGTAAAAAACCATTTATATTTTTTCTTAAGATTTTTATAATTAGCTTGTTTTTCTTTGATGATTTTTGTTTTCTCTTCTTTTTGTTGTACAAGAGATTTTTTAAACTCATCAAATTCCGGGGATGCAAAAAATTGGTTTAACTCTTCGTAATTGGCAAGTTTTTCCGAGTCTTTGAACGAATTATAATCAGTGAGCTCTTTGGAGTCCTTTACCTGGTAATAGGTTTTTATCTTTTTCGATTTTTTAAGCTCTTTATACTTCTTTTCTTTTTCAGCAGGTTCCGAACCGGGATACTTTTTAGCATTTATTTCCTTCTTAGCTTGCTCAAATTCGTTTGAATTTACAAATGCATCCAGTTGCTTAAAACGAGCTAGTTCTTCAGATTCTGAGAAAGCTTTAAACTCTTCATAATCCTGTTTTAATTTATTTTCCTTTTCTTCAAGAATTGAAGTTTTGGGGATCATCCCAAATTTAGCTTTTAGTGAAAATTGTGCGCTCATAGTATTATGTTTTCTTGCCAACGGTTAAAGATATAAAAAAAACAGGAAATAAGATATAACAGCATTTAAAAAAGAAAAGAGACTAAAAAATTCCAAGTAATTATTTCATTTTTTATAATGACTTTTCAAAAGTTTAGAACTTTGGAAAAGATCAGAATAGTTATATCTATATATAAACAAAAAAGGGTTAGCTTTTATTGCTAACCCTTATAACTTTCAGTATATCATTTAATTAACATATTTCAAAGCTTCTTCGGTAGCTGCAATCATTGGCTTTATAGAAATGTTTTCACCAACTGCTTTTTGCATCCATATTTGTGGTGTAACACGACCAATACTCCAAATTCGATCTACCTCATCGGAAAAGTTTTTGCCAACCAAATACTGTTCGATCTGGAAATCAATTAAATGGCCGAATGAATAGTTAGCCAAATACAATGGTGAATTAATCATGTGCGAATAAATAGCTAGAATAGGTTCATCAGAGCAGCCATATACATCGGCATAGTATTTATTCCACACATCTTTTGCTATTTGAACGCTTGCATTTTTTAAATCGGTAGCTGTTGCATCCGGATTTTCGTATAACCACTTCCAAACTTTCATATCAACCATAGAAACACCCATAATTTCGAAAACACTCCAGTATAAATCAAGGGTTTGCAGATATTCTTTGTTCGCATCGTTATTGGTAAATCCAAGTAATTGCAAATCTCTTTTTTGGAAAATGAAAGCTAAAGCTTCTGTAAATGCTGTATTTGGAACACCATTAATCATATAATTATCCACATCGTGTAACGAAATGGTTTGTTCCACATTGTGGCCAAATTCATGAATGGCAATATTATAACCTTTATAATCCATTCCTTTTTCGGAAATTCGGGTTCGTAAATGAGCATTTTCTGCTTTCATAGCTGCTCCCCAGGCATGTCCAGATCCGCGTGCAGGATCTACTTCTACTTTCGATGCTATAAACTCGGCTCGGTTCTTTTCCCATCCCAGTTTTTTAAGAATGTTTCCCAAATCGGCTTCCAGTGCTTCTGCATCAGGATATTTCTTTTGTGTTAGTTCATTTAAGGTTTCTTCTGAAATAGAGCTACGCGCTTTAAAACCATCGTACCAAATATCGTAAGGGCGTAAATCGCGTCCTAAGCGTTTTTTAATTAACTCACCAACTTGTTTAGCAACAGGTGACGACAAATACTCATCAAATAGTTTTTCTACTTCTGTTTGTGGAATTTCTTTAGAACCCGAAAAAGCTCTTTTAATAAAGGTATTGTATTCGGAATAATACTCGTCTGTTGCTTTCATGGCATGGAAATTATCCAAAATCATCTGATAACGGGTATCGGGTTCAGCCGTTAACTGAACTTCCTGGTCGTTTTGATAAACTTTATTATCCAGTGGATTCCAGTCATATTCTCCTGAGTTGATAACTTTTTCGGGAATGGTTTGATTTACAATGTGTTTCATTACAGCATAAACCATATCCTGTTTCTCAAGTCCGTTATCTTTATTTGCATAGTTCGATTTAATTTCATCACGCAAGTTCCAGTGCGAAAGTAAAATCATATCCTCAGGGAAAAGCTTCTGGCTGTCTTTATTTAAAAGATGCCCCATGTAAATATTGTAATCAGCAATGTAGATTTCTGAATTAGTATTTGCATTATTAATTTCCTGTGATAATTCGGCTGGCACACGGGCTTCAAAAACATCACCCAAACGAGCATATGCCCATTGTAACGAATCCCAGTTTTTTCCTAACTCATTCTTTTCATCTAACGAATAAGGAGGAAAGTTTAACGCAATTACAAAAGCAATTTTATTCTTATAAAAATCGTTCGAAAAATGAGCGTCTGGGCTATACGAAGCAAACATGGCATCAACTTTATGAAAAGGCCCGTTGTTTTCGTGCATATTTTTGGTTAGATCCAGAACTATTTTGTTGTTATGCCCCCAAAGCGACTCGAAGTTATTCGCTATCTTATTAAAAACAAGTTCTTTTTCAGCCTGGTCGGCTATAAAGTTATCAATACAGAATTGCTTGAACTCCTGGGGTGTACCGTCGGAAGTACGCCATAATGATGCTGCATGTGCCACACCGCGCTTAATAATTTTCTGGTCTGCTGCATCTGTTTTATCAAGAATTGCTGTAGTGGTTTCATTTACCATTTGCTCATTAATGTTTTTTAGATCGTTTGGTTCATTTTTTTCGGTATTTGTACAATGTGTAAATACCATCACGATCATTGTTAAAATTAGTAGATAGGTCTTTTTCATATGAATTTGTATTAATTTTTTAAGATGATTTAATAGCTTATAAAATTACATTTTATCAAACAGATGGTAAAATTATAGTAACACTATTTTAATTACTTAGGGTTTCTAAATTAAAAATTCTTCCAACGGGATATACATCTTTTTGCTGATCCCAATAAGGAGTGCGTTCGAAAAACCAGTATAATTTTGCCCATTGATTACTATATAATTCAGGATTTTCTTCAACTGCTTTCTCGAATTGAATTTTTAGTTCAGGGTTATCTTTAATCATTTCCCGAGCCATTTTTTCCATCACATAGGTTTCAACATACTCTTTACGTTCGAAAATTGTGTTAAAAAATCCCCAACGAATAAATGAATCGGGTCCGGCAGGCTCTAATAAGTGTGCAATAAGTTTTGCCGATCGCTGGTTAACTGGAACTATAACAGAACCTTTTTTAAACTCTTTTTCGATGTTTATGGTTTCGTAGTTAAAATTTCTAACCATCTGGCGTCCTTCAAATGGAAAGTTTGCAAATTGTACATTCGAAAATTTATAGCTAGATACATTCATTTTCTTATCCTTATCTAGAACCTTAAATTCTATACCGTGCAGTTGCAAGCGATCAATAACATCAGACCACTCAACCGGAATGATATAAGCTTCTGGCAAATCAACTGTTTCTCCTTTCATTAATTTTTCGAACAATACCAATTCATATTCCTTGGGTTTATCTCTAAACTGAATCCAATCGCCATTAGTTAGATCGCTTGTTACAATATCATAATCAACTCCTTTAAATTTTACAGTTGTACTATCATGTTGTGACGTATAATAATCTAATGTAAATTCTTTTCCAGCAAGCTTTGCCGCTTCTATATCCGCTTTCTGATTAATTTCTTGTAAGTCTTTATGCTCTTTGTCGATTATTTCAATGGTATGGCGTAATAAATGGTAGGTAGCATCTACACGGGTTTTATAATCTTTTAGCATATGCGTTTCAACCAATAAAGCCGGGCGGTTTTGACTTGCAAGATAACCGGTTGAAAAGCGCGGAGAAGCTGTTCTTCTTACTAATCCACTGCGCGGATCGTGCCAGCGTCTGAAAGAAACATAGGGAAATATCAGTACATCATCTTTTTCAAGTTTCTTTTCGACTTTTGTGAGGTAATTGTTTTGCCAGTTGGTGTGCTCTATGCTCATGTCGCCCATATTGTGCATGGCGTAAGTAAGGGAATATTCGTAATCGGCACCATCGGTAGTATGAATATCGATAAACATATCTGGCATCCATTGATTAAAGAACTTTAACCAGTATCTCATCTCAGGTGAGTCTGCTTTAACAAAATCTCTATTCATATTATAGTTCTGGGCGGTTGTGCGCCATCCCATTTCTTTTGGCCCGTTCTGGTTAATTCTGCTGTATGGACTAAAACGTTCGTGCCCGTCGACATTTAGTATCGGAATAAATAAAACAGTTGTATTTTCAAGTAATTCAGGATACTTTTCATGAATTATTATATCGCGTATTAACATAAACCCGGCATCTTTGCCTTCCGATTCGCCGGGATGAATACATGCTTCGATAAATAATATGGCATTACCTGAATTTTTTACTGCTTCAGGATTAAAATTATTGTTTTTATCAATAATCAAAACCGGAATATCACGTCCTTGTGGGCTAACACCAATAGAAGCATAATGTATAAACTCTGATGCTGATGCAAGTTGTTTACTATATTCAACACTTTCATCGTATCTTGGAGTTTCCAGAAAATTAGATTTTTCGTAATAGGTAAGCCATTCTGTTGGTTGACTGAATAGGCTTAATGCAGGAATGAGCAATAAAGCGAAAATAAAATACTTTTTCATAGTGTTCATTAAATTGGATATAAAAAAACTTTGCATCTTTGACTAATCAAAGTTATGCAAAGTTTAATTATTTTTAATTTTGCTTTGTTAATTTTAATCCTTAAGATTTAAATTACCGCCCAGGGTGCCTCTAAAGCGTTGGAAAAAGTTTTTACGTTCGGTTAAGGAAACAAAGTTTTCTACAAATGCTTTATCATCAGGAATGTTATAATCATTTATTTTAAGTGTATCCAGCATTTCTGTTGAAAATGGAATAAACTCGATATTTACATTCATTCTATTCGAAGGCCCTTCCATCATTTTAGACTGAAAAGGATCGGTTGCCAAAGCAATTTTTTCGAAACCTAAATCTTTTGCAATCTGATATGAATAATAAACATTCTCCACACTATGTTCGGCGTTGGTTTCGGTATATATTACACTATCCGGAATACCCATGGCTTTGCCATACATAGCCATAATTTCTGATTCTATATATGGAGTATAAACTGCCGATCCAGAATAAATAATATTTTTTGTAATCCCCTGTTTATATAGATGATACGACCAATAAATCCGACTCATTAATATTTTACTCCACGATTCATCGTTATAAGGAACACCAGGAACTATAATTGCATCAAATACTTGTTTGTTATCAAGATTTATATTTTCCTTCGGATTTTTTGCACAAGAAGTAAAAGTAATGTTCACTAATACAGCAATAATTAGTAGTTTTGATATTATTTTCATGTTTGTTTGTTTTAATTGTTTAACGTAGAACAAGAAAGATAATTAAATGTTCAATTGTTCAATTCAAACATTAAACATATTTGATTTATTGTTTTTTAATTTTAGATATTGATAACCATAAAAAAACTAATTATGAAACCCATTAAAAGTTTAGTACCTGTTTCCATTTGGATAATGAGAATAGGATTATTATTATTTGCTTACAATGAATATTTTAGTAGATTTTCAAAATTTCAACTAAGCAAGGTTGAATTCTATGTTGCTACACTATTTTTAGTTGCCAGTGCTATTATATTTATCACCGGCATTGTAAAAAAAACAACATTAACTGTAGCTTCAGGATTTGTTATCACACTAATTTCAATTTATAATATCATTAATATTATGGATGGCGGATTAGATTCAATTTTAATATTAAATCTTTTAATAGTAGGTATTGCAGTTTATTTTTTGTCAGATCCGAGATAATAAATAATTAGTCTAAATATTGTACAGCATATAAAAACTTGTGAAAAGATTATCCTTATTACAAGTTTTTCCTTTATTTTTAGCCTTCAATTTTATAAATCTTCCTACTTTAAAGATGAAGAACGTATTAATCATTTATTATTCACAATCGGGACAGCTTACCGAAATTGTAAGGGATTTTGCCAAACCTTTTGAAAGCTCAGATAGGTATTCGGTAACTTATGCAAATATAGAACCTGTGCAAGAATTTGATTTTCCATGGAGTGGAAGAAGATTTTTTGATGCCTTTGCTGAGTCTGTGAATAAAGTACCTTGCGAAATAAAACCTTTAAATATTCCTGATAAAGAGTATGATCTGATTGTGCTTGCATATACTGTATGGTATATGATGCCTTCCATACCCTTCAATTCATTTTTATTATCTGATGACGCAAAAAGGATCATTAAGGGTAAACCGGTAATTACCCTGCTTGGAGTTCGGAATATGTGGGTGGTTGCTCAGGAATATGTAAAAGAAAAAATTATTGAATTAGGCGGACAGTTAGTTGGTAATATTGTATTACGCGATAGAGCTGAAAACTTAACCGGAATTATTACCATATCATACTTTTTATTTAGTGGTAAAAAAGATCGTTTCCTTGGTTTCTTCCCCAAACCAGGAGTTTCTGATAAGGATATAGGTAACACACATATTTTTGGCGAAATAGTTAAGAATCAATACGAAAACAATAAACTAGATAGTTTACAAGAAGAATTAATAAAAGCCAATGCTGTTAAAATAAATTCGTATTTAGCAACTACCGAACGAATGGCTTATAAACGGGTCTTTACAAAATGGGCTAGTTTTATTTCAAAGAAAGGCGGGCCGGGTGATCCAAGAAGAAGGGGCAGAGTTAGGCTGTTTGCTTTTTATTTTCCTTTTGCAATTTTAGTTATCGCACCCATTGAATACATATTTTTTCTTATTTTTGCTCCTTTCAAATTAAAAAAGATAAAAAGAGAAAAAGCATATTTTTCGGGAGTAGAATTTAAGTCGAATATATAAGAATTTCATTATAAAATGCCAAACCAAGTATACATAACCAATTTAGCAAAGTTTTTACCAAACGAACCTGTTTCTAATGATGAAATGGAAGATATTTTAGGATTAGTAAACGGGAAACCATCACGTTCCAAAAATATTATCTTGCGCCAGAACGGAATTAAAAACAGGTATTATGTAATTGATAAAAAAGGAGATATTAAATTTTCGAATGCTGATATTACTGCACTTGCAATAAAAGATTTAGAAAACAAACAGTTTTCATTAGATGATTTAGAAGTGTTATCGTGCGGAACCTCGTTACCCGATCAATTATTACCATCACATGCATCGATGGTTCATGGTAAATTAAATAATAATACACTCGAAGTAATTTCACCTTCCGGCGTATGTTGTGCCGGAATGCATGCACTAAAATATGCATATCTGTCTATTTTAGCAGAACAATCTAAAAATGCAGTAGCTACTGGTTCAGAAGTAATTTCTACCCTATTAAGAGCTGATAAATTCAATAAAGAAATTAACTGTACCAACCATTTGGAAAAGAATCCTATTTTAGCCTTTGATAAAGATTTCTTGCGCTGGATGCTATCTGATGGTGCAGGAGCAGCATTACTTGAAAATAAACCAAATACAGAAGGTATTTCACTTAAAATTGAGTGGATTGAAACCATATCGTTTGCAAATGAGCTGGAAGCGTGTATGTATGCAGGTGCTCTAAAAAACGAAAACGGCGAGTTAACAGGCTGGCGTGAATTAAATCCAGAAATATGGCTCGATCAATCGGTTTTTTCTGTTAAACAAGATGTAAAATTACTTGATAAACATGTGGTTGAAAAATGTATAACACCCATGGCTAAAATCATGCAAAGAAGAAATGTCGATTCCGAAAAAGATGTAAACTATTTCTTACCGCATTTATCATCTATGTATTTTAAGAAACGATTGTATGATGAGATGAAGGAGCAGGGTATTGAAGTTGCAGAAGAAAAGTGGTATACCAATTTAACCAAAGTAGGCAATGTGGGTTCAGCATCCATTTATATCATTTTAGAAGAACTATTTCATTCGGGTAAACTTAAAAAAGGTGAAAAAATCTTAATTATGGTTCCTGAAAGCGGAAGGTTTTCTTATTCGTACGCTTATTTAACTGTAGTTTAAAATGAATTTATACGATATATAAAGCCCTATAGTCATGCCACTTTAGGGCTTTTTTATTTTGGATTATATAAGTAATATTGTTTGATAAATAATTAAATACTAAATTAGCTAACAGACAAAACTAACTCTAAAATTAACATAAATGTATAACATTGCTTTATTTGGCCCTCCCGGGGCAGGAAAAGGTACTCAATCGCGAAAACTGATTGAAAAGTACAACCTTGCATATATTTCCACAGGCGACATTTTAAGAGAAGAAATTGCTGAAGGCTCGGAACTTGGTTTAAGAGCAAAAAGCGTAATCGAAAGAGGCGGATTAGTATCTGATGAGATCATTGTACAAATTATTGAGAAAAAAATCAGAACTAACACGAATGTAAATGGTTTTTTATTTGATGGTTTCCCAAGAACAGTAGTACAAGCATATATTCTGGAAGGTTTACTTTTAAAACAGAATACTTCGCTAAACTGCATGGTTAGCCTCGAAGTGCCTGAAGATATTCTAATGAAACGAATGCAGGCACGCGCAAAAAAAGAAAATCGTGCCGATGATACCACAGAAGTTATACAAAACCGATTAAAAGAATATAAAAACAAAACCATACCCGTTGCCGATTTTTATGGCGAAAAAGGAATAAAATACAGTGTTGATGGTGTTGGTAGTGTTGATGAAATTTTTGAAAGAATAACCAATGTGGTTGAACAATCTTTGACTAAAACGTGGTTAAATGTGGTATTATTCGGCCCTCCCGGATCAGGAAAAGGAACGCAAGGAATGATGCTGGCTGAAAAATACGATTTGGTTTACATATCTACAGGTTCATTGCTGCGCAAAGAAATTGAAAAAGGAACAGATATGGGGTTGGCTGCCAAAGAATACATGGAAAAAGGAGACATTGTTCCGGATGAATTCGCCATTAAGCTAATCGAAAAACAAATACAAACACATCCCGATGCAAAAGGTTTCTTTTTTAAAGGGTATCCGAGAACTATTGTACAGGCGTATATTTTAGACGGGCTGTTACGTAGAATTAATTCATCTGTTTCGTGTGTGTTTAATTTAGATGTACCCACTTTAGAATCTATTAAACGCTTAAGCGCCCGAAGTAAAACAGAAAAACGACGCTATTACGACATGGATACCGATGTAATTATTCGGCGCTTGGAAAGTTTCCAAAGCAGAACAAAACCGGTGTTAGATTATTACGAGAAACAAAAAAACATTTACAATATTAATGGAATAGGAACGGAAGAAGAAGTTTATAAGCGATTGGCAGAAAAATTAGAGCTTGCTTTTAAACATGCGAGGTGACCCTTGAAAATATAAGATGTCTTTCTAAACTTCAGGATTTATAATAATTCTTGGACTTACGAATTGGAGTTTGATAAATAATGTTAAGATTTGTAAGTTAATTAATTATTATTGCCTGTTTTACTCACAAATAAGCTATTAATCGTACTTTTCTATTAAATACAATCTATATTTAATAAAATAGATAGATTCAATAGAGACTATTATTAATTAAACTAAATCATTTTATCAATGATTTTATAGGGTACTCATTAAATATATTTAAAAGGAATCGGATAAATTGATGAAAACTATTTTACAAAATATATGATATTCAAATTAATATTAAATATGTTTAAATAAATTCTATTTGTATATTAAACTATTCTATACTTATCAAAGTCCATATATATAGAATATACAAATATATTAGAAGCTCAATTATATGTGGTTAAAGTTATTAATTTCGTTTCTTATTGCTAATAACATGTATATAAATTTATTAGCACAAGAAATTGATCCGAAAAGATCTATTTTATTAAATGGCAGACTTTATCAAGAAAAAAGGACCAATATAAAAGGTCATCCTTTTTTTATTGATAATGAATATTATTCTAGTAATATTGTTTATAAAGGAATGACATTTAATAATTTATTAATAAAGTATGATTTATTGAATCAGCATTTAATTTATTATCAGAATATAGATGTAAAATCTCCAAGATTTATTTTGCTGAATAATAATTATTTAGATAGGTTTGAATTAACTGTTTCAAGTCATACGCTTGTATTTACAAATGAATATTCTGATCTGAAAGGTTTAATTCCTGATATTAAATACTATCAATTAATATATGATGGGAAATACAAATATATTAAAGGAATTATCAAAACAATAGATGAATTACCTGTATATAACAGAACTAAAGAATATATAGAAAAAAGTTATTATTATTTGATTATTGATAACAAGCCGTATCGAATTAAAAGAAAGAGGGATTTTCTTTTAATATTTGATGTTCATAAAAAAGCATTAAGAAAGTATATAAAAACAAATGGTCTTAATATTAAAGTATGGTCGCATGCTGATATTGTTAAATTAATAGTTTTCTGTGAATCCTTAAATGAAATATGAAAAATTCTTTCCTTATCTTTTTTTTACTAATTGCTAATTACATTGTAATAGCCCAAGATAGCAACAAGAAAATAACATTAAGAGAGCTAATTGAAAATGTAGAAAATAAATTTAATGTAAAATGTTTTTATCAAGAAGAATGGCTAGATAAACACAAAGTAACTAATTCAATATGTAATTCGAGCATAGATTCCGTATTGTATGTGGCTTTTGAAAGTAATAACTTATTAAAATATTATATATATCAGGATACTTATGTAATTTTTTCAGAAGTAGAATCTATTGATTTAAGAAAAAATGATATTGATTATCAAGTAGTAGATACAGAGAATCAAGTTACAATTAATAATTCAGAGAATGAAAAAATCATTCATCAAATTGGTGTTCCAGGATTCAATGAGAAAGTTAGTGCAATATCAGGAAGTGTTGTTGAGACAATTTCAAAACAAAAGTTGTCTGGAGTCTCGATAATTGCAGATGAGGGTTCAATCGGGACAACTACAGATGCAAATGGAAATTATAAAATATTTTTAACAAAAGGATATCATGTTTTAACTTATAGTTATATGGGTATGCAACCTACCCTGCGTAAGGTTCAACTTTATTCAAGCGGAAAATTAGATATAAGTCTTGATCAAAAAGTTAATTTCTTAGATGAAATTAGTATTATGGGACAAGAGTCTAAGAATGAAAAACAGGTAATTGGTTACAATAAACTTAAGATATTAGATATTAATGAAATACCAAGTTTTATGGGAGAGGTTGATATCATTAAGCATTCTCTCTTATTGCCTGGTGTTCAATCAGTAGGAGAAATGGATATGTCATTTAATGTAAGAGGTGGTAAAGGCGACCAAAATCTTATATTAATTGATGATATGCATACATATTCCTTTTCACATTTTTTCGGATTATTTCCTGGAATCAATCCATATTCAGTTGATGATGCTACATTTTATAAAGCGAGTATTCCTATTGAATATGGAAATAGAATATCTTCTGTCTATAATATAAAAATAAAAGAGGGAGACTATCAAAAATATCAATTTGAAGGTGGTATAAGTCCAGTTTCAGCTAATTTTTCTATTAATGGTCCTCTTATTAAAGATAAACTTAGCTTTAATACAAGCTATAGAGGAACATATTCAAATTGGATAATGGATCTTATAAATGTAAAAGAGTTAGTAAATAGCAAAGCCAGCTTTTACGATTATAATTTAAAATTAAGTTTTCGCCCAAATTTAAATAATCAAATTTCTTTGTTTTATATAAAAAGTTACGATGATTTTTCATTTAATAATGAAAGTAAATATGAAACTTATAGCGATCTTTTATCAATAAAATTCAAAAAATATTTGAAAGACGAAAATGTAATCGAAACTGTTGTAGGTTATACTGCATATAAAATTAATAGAATAGAAACTCCTTCAAAGGAATACGCCAGTATAAAAGAGCATTCAATTAATGATTTTAAAATTAACAGTAAGTTAATATGGAATATGAATGAGACCAATATAATCACTTCGGGTCTTGAGCTAGTATATCATGAGATTAACCCCTGGAACATTAACCCTAAAGACTCATATTCCATAATTAATCAAGTAGAAATGAATAAAGATAAGGGACTTGAGTTTTCATTGTTTATTGGAGATAAACTAAATATTATACAAAATTTAACACTTGATTTAGGTGTAAGACTTTCTTCTTTTAGTTATTTGGGAGCAAACGACGAATTTAATTATATGAACGGAATTTTAAACGAATCCAATATTATTGATACAATTTCATATTCAAATAATGAATTAATCAATTTTGATTGGGGACCGGAGTTTAGAATTTCAGGAAATTATAAATTAAGAAATAATCAGAACATTAATTTTTGTTATAATAGAAACAGGCAGTATATAAGTATGCTAACAAATACACAGGCAATAACCCCAATAGGTTCTTGGCAGTTAAGTAATGCCTATATTCCACCACAAATTGCTGATCAATATTCTCTTGGTTATAATCTTGATTTTTATAATAAAATATTTTCAATATCATTAGAAGCTTATTATAAGAAAATTAACAATATAAAAGATTTTAAATATGGAAGTAGATTTGAATTAAACAGCCATCCGGAAACAGAAATAGTAAATGCAAATGGCACTTCATATGGTTTTGAGTTATTATTAGAAAAAAATATAGGGAGGTTTTCAGGATGGATTTCATATACTTATTCAAGAGCATTTATTAAAGCAGATGATAAATTGGAAGAAAATACTATTAATGATGGTAATTTTTATCCTGCTAGTTATGATAAGCCTCATAACTTATCTGCAGTTATAAACATTGAACCAACTAAAAGATTCATAATCTCAAATGTGGTTAATTTTGCTTCTGGTGCGCCTATAACTTTACCAGTAAGTAAAATGTATATTGATAATCATTATTACTTAATTTATTCTAAACGCAATGAATATAGATTACCGTATTATTTAAGATGGGATATTTCCCTTTCTATTCGAGGTAGTTTAAAAAGGAATAAGAAAATTGATGGGTTATTAATTTTCTCAATATATAATATCTTGGGTAGAAATAATGCATATTCTATATTTTATGAGAATAATGAAGATAATATTAATGGTTATAAATTATCAATTTTTGGTGAACCAATTCCAACAGTAACATATAAATTTAATTTTTAAATAGAAATTTAATGAAAAGCTATATAAAGATACTATTAAGTTTTATTGTAATTATAATCTTTCAAACCTGCATTGAACCGTTTGATCATAAAATTCAAGAATATGATGATTTGCTGATTGTTCAAGGTATAATCACCAATCAAAAAGGTCCACATAAAGTACTACTAACTAGAACTCTATCTTTAAACACAGAAGATATGAAGTATGAAACTGATGCGATTGTAACCATACAGGATAAAAATGGGAATGTTGAGATTCTTACAGAAGATTCACCTGGACATTATATTACTAGTTCTGATTTTATCGGTGAGATTGATAATGAATATCAACTAGCAATTGAAACATCTGATAACAATCTTTATTTGTCTGAACCAGTTAAACTGAGAAAAGGTCCGGATATTGAAAATGTATTTACTGATTATAGAGAAGTGTATAGTTTTGAAAATAATAAATACGAAAAAGGGATTGATATAAAACTTAATACAGAAGAATTTAATGATGATGAAAAAATCTATTTAAAGTGGGATTATTTAGAAACGTGGGAGATTAAACAAAGATGGAATGCAAAAGAAGTGAATTTTACAGATTTCTCTGATGTTGAATATTTTCGCATGGATCAGACAGAAAGAAAGTCATGCTGGAAAGATGACTATTCATATGACATTTTATTGGATGAGCTATCAAGCTATCAATCAAACAATATAAAAAATAAAGTAATTGTTCATCTTAGTGAAACTAGTCCGAAACCTTATTATGGATATAGTATATTAATTAATCAATATACCATTAATCAATCTGTTTATGAATTTTGGAATTTTTTAAAAGAAAATAATATTGATAACGGTTCTGTTTTTGATAATATTCCATATAACCCAGCTTCTAATATTGAATGTTGCAATAATGACCTTAATGTATATGGATATTTTGATGCAACGTACCTATCACAAAAAAGAGTTCATTTAAAATCACCAATAGAAAATGTTGAATTTGTTGATTTCAATGAAAACTGTAATTTACACGTTATGAGTATTGATTCATTTTTAAATGCTCAACCTAAACCAGCATATGCTTTAAACGTTGTTGATGAGTTTAGTATAGAAAAGACTATAGTTTATACAGGACAAAGATATTGTGTTGATTGTTCTATAATGAGCACAACAGAAGAGAAACCGTTATATTGGATTTTCAAATAGATTTAAGATGAAAAAAGCAATCTTCATATATGTACTAATATTATTAGCTATAACAGATAATAATGCCCAAAATAATAACAACTTAGTTGAAGAAAGAATTACTATCTTTTCAGATAGAAATGAATATATACCAGGAGAAAATATATGGTTTAAAGCATTTATAAACAATAAGAATAAGAAAAATGAGAGTAAAATAATCTATACAGAACTAATTAGTCCATATGGTTTTTCGGTAAGTAGAAAAAAGTTACCAGTAATATCTGGTTCAGCAGAAGGAAATTTTATAATACCGGACACTTCATCAACAGGATATTACACCTTGCTAGCATATACAAATTATTCAAAGAATATTGGATGTAATATGTTTGAAATAAAGAAAATATTAATTTATAATCCAGAAAAGAGAAATAAAACATTGAATACCAAAGTAGATACATTAAATCGCTTTTATACGGAAAATAATGATCTACTTGATAGTTTGAAAAAAAGAAAAAAAGATGATCAAATAAATATTACTAAACTAAAAATAGGACAATTATCAAAAACATATGATAAGAGATCTAATGTTTCATTCCTAATCCAGTTACCAGAAGAAAAAAATTATAATAATGTCGACTTATGTGTTTCTGTAAGAAAATCATATCCTAAAGATGATTTGAAAAATAGTTATTCTGTTAACCATCGAACAAATAATATATTTGATAAAGAAACAATTGATACTACTTTACCTGCATATTGGGAGAATTACGGACCAATTATATGGGGTGAAATTACAAACAATAATCAATTACCATTATCTAATATAAAGGTGTATTTAAATTACATAGATTCAGTATCTTCTATGCAAATTGATAAAACAGATCTTAATGGAAGATTTAAATTTATTGTTAACTCTGATAAAAATATTAATGATATAATAATAAAAGCTGATACAAAAGAAGAGGTAAGTATAAAAATTTATTCTAATTATTTAGATAACTATTATAGAACGCAAATAGAATCTATGGGATTACAAGATTCTATATATTTATCATATCTTAATGAATTATACCTAAACCATAGAATTAATAGAGTATATAGAATTAAATATTCTAATGAAAATATTAATGTAGAAAATAGTGACTTAAGTTATATTTCTTGGAAAAAAACCAATTTTTATGGCAAAGCAGATAAAATAATAAAATTTGATGATTACATACTTTTGGATTCAATACAAGAGTACTTTCACGAATTTTTCCCTTCTGTTATAATCAACAATCAAAAAGGGACACGAACGTTTAAAATAGTAAATAATTTCAAGGAAGTTCTGGTAAATCAACCAGCTATATTCATTGATGGTGTATTATATCGCGATAATGAAATATTATTTGCTATAAATCCTGCACAATGCGATCGAATTGAAGTGGTAAAATCAGACTATTTAATATACGACAAAGTTTATGGTGGATTAATTTGTTTATATACGAAGGGACACGACTTAAATACTATTCCTATACCTAAAAACTCATCACGCATAATGTACAAATTATACGACGAGACAGCCAGATTTAAAAAAATTGAACATAAAAACAATATTCCAGATTTTAGAAATACACTTTACTGGGAAAGTAATATCCATCTTAAATCTAATGATTCTTATACAATTGATTTTGTTACCGGTGATGACAAATCAAAATATGAAGTTGTGATTTTTGGGTTTACCAGCGATGGACAATTGATTAATGAAAGTAGGATATTTGAAGTTAAATAATGGAATTTTAAGGTTTTAACACTTTAATCTCCACTTTCCTGGAATAGGGGTTATTGATTCCATTTTGTAATTCTCCCATGCCAACTGGCTCGATTCTGTTTTGATCAATTCCCTGATCTATAAAGAATTTCATTACTTCTTTAGCCCGGTTCCTGGATAATTTTAAGTTGTGTTCTAAATTGCCGGATTCGTCTGTAAATCCCCTTATCAATAATTTGTTCGTCGAAAATTTCAGTAGTGGCAATAATTTGTTGAGATAATCCATAAGTTCCGGGCTTAGATCATAGGAGTTATGGGCGAAATAACCGGGAAGAATTACACCATAACTTAGACTATCTGTTATAATTTCCAGACTATCCAGTTTACAAAAGCGAATGTAATTGTGGATATGCTCATCTGTTATATCTTTTTTATCTCCATTACTTATCAACGAATTTCCTTTAATAAATATCCAGGAATCAAATTTTCTGTCGCCAATATCTGCTATAGCAATTTTAAAGCGATACTTCGTGAAAGCTTCCAATTTCATGCTTGTATTAATAGGTTTCGTAAAACCATCAAACTGAAACAGGTGTTGATTTTCATAAAAAAATGTTTCCTTGTATTGCCCTGAATTTCTTTCGTTGCCAGTATTAGAAATATAATATTGACTGTTTTTCTTACTATTAATTAAATCAATAGTAATTGGAGTCTGTTCCTGATCAATAACAGCCAGATTTGTCTTTTTCCCAACTGAATCAGTTACAAAAAAACCAAAAACATCGCTTACACCCCTGTTAACGTATTCTGGATATTCTTCGGAAGCAAACTGAAAAACAAAACTGATGCGATCGGTATAAGAGATAAAATCAAATTCAAATATAACCGCATCAAAAGTTTTTGAGTTGCGATATAACTCTGATAAGTCACTATCGCCTTTTAAATAATTTTCGGTTGATGCAGTTCTGTTATTAGGCCCTAAAACATCAATAACATTGCCGGTGCTAAGAATAATTCCGTGTGCGGACAAGGCATTAAAACTACTTTTATAATAAAACAAACCTTTGGTATAACTAAATCCGGTATAGCTAATATTTTCAATAGTAATGCCACTATTGTTTTTACCTAATAAATGATTTTCCATTAAATCCGTTGGATTAATTGCAGTATCTACCTGAAAAGATTGAGCGCAGGTAAATTTAGAAACAGCCAGAAAGAAGAATAACGTTATGATTTTTATTTGCATTCGATTAATACAAATTCAATATTTCGTCAATTTGTTCGCACTGTTCATTAAATAGTAAAGAATAGCTTCCCAGTTCGGATTTTAAACGTTCATGAATCAATTCGATGCAAACTTCCATGCAAGGTGTTTCAAAATCCTTATGATCAAAATAATATGCAACAGATTTAAGTTGGATTCCAATATCTTCTACTTGTGTATTATCCGGAAATTCTTTTTTCAAATCGTTTAAATCATCACCTGTAAAGGTATCTGCAAGCAAACCGCTTAAGCTTGTTATGCTTTCTTCAATTAACTCATCTTTGGTTCTATCCTGAAAAAGGATACTTTCTATTTTGTCAATCATAATTCATTACATGTTAGTTTTCCGAAATTAATAAAAATTTCACTGGCATTTTAAAATGGATCAAAATATAATTAATAACATACCATATTTGGGCATACAGATTAAAAAAGAATCTACATTTGCAAAAAAGCGATGTATGAAAGAATTCTCTATAATTACCGTATCAGTTATAAATTTAATTATCGGTTTAAGGTATTGTATACTAACCTATAAAGGGAAAATTAAACCGGCTTTAGCCATGTGGTTCTTTTTTTCCATTGCTGTGGCTATGAGTTTAACAACTTACATGTCAAACGATCATTTTTCGCTTCTCGACAATATATTAAACACTACCGACTTATTTCTCGTTATTACAGTTACCATCGTCATTTATTTTTTTGGTGATACAAGCTCCAGATTTTCAAAATTTGATAAGGCTTGTTTAATAGCTGTCGTTTTGATTAGTTTATTCTGGTTTGTTACCAAAACTCATTTCTTATCGAATATATTAATTCAGTTGGTACTTGTTATTGCATATTTCCCGGTAATTAAAAGATTATGGCAATCGAAAGAAAATACGGAGCCTTTTTCTGTTTGGATATTAATGATGATTGCTCCGGTATTTGCTTTGTTATCGAGTAAAGGAACGCTGGCCACAATTTATTCTGTTCGAGCTATTGTATCCACTGCTTTGTTACTCTTATTAATGATACGTGTGGAGTATCTTAAACAGAAAAAGAACACTGAACCTAAAGAATTAAAATTACATCATTTTTTAAAAAGAAAAAGAGCGTAATAAACGCTCTTTATTGTTCTGTTTATTCTGTTAATTCAGGTTTTACCTTTGCAAATAACTTCCTGAACGAACCCCATTTATATTTTTTATTCGCAATGAGTATAAAAATAGCTGAGAAAAGAATGATTTCATAGAAGCTATAAACAGGATCTATTGTTTTAACCCTTAATAATGCATCTGTTTGTAATACTGAGCTTTCGTGAGTTACAAGCAAGGACGACAGCACATTATTTACAACATGCACACCTATAGCAATCTCAAGTCCTTCGTCCATAATTACAGTGATTCCAAGTAATAATCCTAAAACAATATACTGTGGGAGCATAATACCTACACCGAATTCCTTCACTTCCGGATTCGAAATATGCATTAAACCAAATAGAACCGATGTGAAAATTAAAGGAAACCAGGCTGTTTTTGTTAGATTTGCTAAACCTTGTTGCATGTATCCACGAAAAATAATTTCTTCGAACGATGCCTGCATGCTTATAAATACTACACTTATAAAGATTAAGATTATAAATTGCGTAAAGTTAAACTGCATTTCATAATCCTGTGGGTTGATCAGGTAACTTATTAACAAACTGATAATTAATAGTCCGCCCCAAACAAATACAGCAAAAAAGAATCGTTTAAAGTCAAACTTATTTCTACCCGTTAATGTATCTTTAAAACTTCTTTCGTGGAGTGGTTTCAGAAAAATAAGAAAAGCTACTAATCCGGCCACAAAAGATAATGTCAACAGGAATAATCCCAGATTTTTACTTAACCCAAGTTGTGCGAAGGCATTGAAACTTCCCGGATCAACCTGAATTCCTGACATTTCACTTTTTATACTGATAGCTATTGCATATGGAAAACTCCCAAATAGGGTTGCAATAATTAAGATAATAAACATAACCAGGTATCGCCACCAGCGATTTTCACCCTTAAATCCTTTTAATAAATATGAGTTTGTCATTTTAATATTTTTTAATTCATACTATTAGTTTTAAAGATGTCTAAAATATTACAAAAGGATTAAAAAAATGTAAAAAGCTGTTAATAATTATAGCTTTAAATATTATAAGAGTTCAAAATAAAATACTTTCTTAGCAGTTGGATTTAAATTTTACGTAATGATTCTTCAAAACATAGACTGGATTATCATATCCATCTTTTTTATTGTTGTAATTTTTATTGGTTGGATGGCATCAAAAACTGCCGGAAAGAATACTTCAGAATTTTTTTTAGGTGGACGTGGAATGCCCTGGTGGTTATTAGGCGTATCCATGGTTGCATGTACTTTTTCTGCCGATACCCCCAATTTAGTAACCGGAATGGTTCGCGAAAATGGTGTGGCCAAAAACTGGGCATGGTGGGCATTTTTAATTACAGGAATGGTAACTGTTTTTATTTACGCAAAATTATGGCGAAGAAGTAATGTTGTTACTGATTTGGAATTTTACGAAAAACGTTACGGTGGAAAACCTGCTGCATTTTTGCGTGGATTCAGGTCCTTATACCTGGGATTATTTTTTAATGTTTTAATCATGGGTACAGTATCGCTTGCTGCTATTAAAATAGGAGCAGTAATGTTTGGTTTAAAGCCATTAACCACGATTTTAATAGCATCTGTTACGGTAGTTCTTTATGCCGGATTAGGCGGATTAAAAGGTGTAATCTGGGCCGATTTTTTCCAGTATTCAATTGCTATGGCTGGAGCTGTTTATGCAGCTGTTGTAGCTATGCAACAACCAGAAATACAGGCTATCGGTGGAATGCAAGGTATGCTCTCACAGTTGGGAGATACAGTTGAGTTTATACCGGATTTTACAAATCCATCCATATATGTACCTTTACTCATAATTCCCATCGCAGTGCAGTGGTGGAGCGTTTGGTATCCGGGTGCCGAGCCTGGTGGTGGAGGATACATTGCTCAGCGCATGCTGGCTGCAAAAGATGAGAAAAATGCCATAGGTGCTACTTTACTTTTTAATTTTGCACATTATGCATTACGTCCATGGCCCTGGATTATTGTTGCCTTGGCTTCGATGATTATCTATCCTGATTTAGCATCCATAAAAGCAGAATTTCCGGGTATTGACCCGACGTATTTAAAGGATGATATTGCGTATCCGGTTATGTTATCAAAACTGAATCCGGGTTGGCTGGGACTTGTGGTTGCATCTCTCATAGCAGCCTACATGTCTACCATCGGAACGCACTTAAATTGGGGATCATCTTATATTATAAATGATTTTTATAAGCGATTTGCACGGCCCAATGCTTCGGAAAAAGAATATGTTCTAATGGCACGGGTTTCTACCTTGGTTTTAATGATTTTAGCTGCTGTTGTCGCTTTATTTTTCTTAAATAATGCAACACAGGCATTTAATATACTGTTACTTTCGGGAGCTGGTTCCGGTGCCATTTATTTATTACGATGGTTCTGGTGGCGCATCAATGCATGGACAGAGATTATCGCTATGATTGGATCAACCATAGTAGCCGTTATACTGGTTTTCTTTGTTCAGGATGATGCCATTGCAACCAATGTATTGGATGGTTTTACCATAAAATTGCTTATTGCTGTTAGCTTAACATCAATCATCTGGATTATTGCGACTTTTATCACAAAACCAGAAAATCATGAAGTTTTACGTGCGTTTTACAAACTTACACGACCTGGCGGACCCGGTTGGAAAAAAATTATTCGGGATGCCGAAAAAGATGGAGATATAATCAATAAGGAAGATTTAGGAAAACCATGGGAAATGCCTACACAAATTTTATTGGTATTTATTGGTTGTATTGTCATTTATTCGAGCTTATTTGCCATTGGTAATTTTGTGTATGGGAAAACCTTGTATGGATTTATTTTATTGACTGTGGCAGCAATAGGAACTTATTTTCTTTTTAAATCATTTAATAAATTAAGAGCAAATTAATTGTTTAGTAGCATACTTAAAAAGATTAAAAAATATTCAGAGATAATTAGTTTTTTGGGAATTAAAACCCATTAATTTGAACTTAAAAATAAATAACATTAATATGGATTTAACACTTTTAGTATTAGCAGCAGGAATGGGAAGCCGCTATGGCGGATTAAAACAGTTAGATCAGGTTGGCCCTGGCGGAGAAACAATCATTGATTACTCCGTTTATGACGCCATCGAAGCAGGATTTAATAAGGTGGTTTTTATTATACGACGCGATATAGAAAAAGAAATGAAAGAACTGCTTTTCGATAAGTACAGCGCGAAAATTAATGTAGATTATGTTTTTCAGGAGCTAAACAATGTTCCCGAAGGAGTGTCGGTGCCTAAAGACAGAGTAAAACCATGGGGAACCGGACATGCGGTATTAATGGCCAAAGGTGTTATTAATGAACCATTTGTAGTTATTAATGCAGATGATTTTTATGGAAAGAGTGCATTTAAGGTGGTTGCAGAATACATGAAATCGCAAGCAAACGATCTAAAAGGGAAAAACTGCATGGCCGGTTATCGTTTAAAAAATACCTTATCGGACCATGGAACAGTATCCCGTGGTGTTTGTAAAGTAAATGAGCACAACGAATTGGTGGAAATTACGGAAAGAACCAAAATAGGATGGGAGAATGGTAGAATAATGGCAGAAGATAATGGAAAGCAACTAGAACTTGATGGGAATTCGTTCGTATCTATGAACTTCTGGGCATTTACTCCAGATGTATTTCTTGAATTGGAATCCGAATTTAAAAAATTTATTGGGTTGAATGCTTCCAATATAAAGTCGGAGTATTATATACCATCCATTGTGAGTCATCAAATGAATAACAAGCTGGCTTCATTTAAGGTACTGGAAGCAACGGATCAATGGTTTGGAGTTACGTATCAGGAAGATAAGCCACTTGTAATTAATAATATAAAAGAATTAACCGGGCAAGGAAAATATCCCGAAAAGCTTTGGTAATTTTTATGATATTGAACCTTTATTAATTCTTTTTGTCTAAATCAAAAAAATAAAACTCATGCTTGGAACTCTGGATTACATTTTTATAGCTTTCTATTTCGCTGTAATACTTTTTGTTGGTTTTTGGTCGAGCCGTAAAGAAGAAAAGGAAGAATACCTGATTGGAGGCAGAAAGCTAAAATCTTTCGAAGCCACAACAACCATTTTTTCAAGTAGGATAGGAGCCGCAATTCTTCTTACATATACTGCATTAGTTTATTTATATGGTTTGGGAGCATATTGGTATTTTATTGGTTCTGTATTTGGATTATTTGTTTTTTATTTTTTTGGAAAAAAAGTTAAGGAACTTGGCGACAAAGAAAAATTCTATACACTCTCTGATTTTTTCTTTTATACAAAAGGCCGTGTTGCAGGATACTTATCAGCGATTGTAGTAATCATTATCATGTTTGGCTGGGTGGTTTTAAATTTTACAGCAGGAGCAAAGCTTGTTCAGGAATATACGCCTATTAGTTACAATTGGTCGGTAATTATAATTGGTGTTATTATTCTTGCTTACCTAATCGCCGGGGGGTTTAAAGCAGTTGTGAAAACTGATATTATACAGACACTTGGGATATTTTTATTATTTATTTTAATGATTTACATGTTGTTTCATACCGAAACAAAGCCTAAAATAGTGCTTTCGGAGTTTTTCAGTATCCCCACAAAAGAAATTATCAACTTCTTTTTAGCCGGATTCTTTTTACCTATGGCATCTCCAGAGCTTTGGCAAAGGGTTTATGCCATCGAAAGCCAGAAACATTTTAAACGAAGCTTATTTTTATCATCTGTATTTTATTTTATTATCGGATTTATTTTGTTAATGATCGGAATGGTAATCAGGGTTGATATTCCGAACATCAGTGCCGATACTTCTTTAATTGTTGGTTTTAGCAGTTTACTGCCAATAGGACTTTCAGGATTATCAGTTGTCATTATCTACTCGGCCGTATCATCATCGGCAGATACGTACATGTTTACAACAGCTTCATCCATTACACAGGATTTCCTTGAAAAAATGGGCATTGTAAAACACGACAATCTTAATAAGATTTTACGAATTATTTTAACCATACTTATGATTCTGGGAGTTATTATGTCCTTATGGTTAAGTGATATTGTAGATACCACCTTCTTTTTTGTATCACTAACCATGTCTTTGGGTTTTTTAATCGTTGTCATGTGGATTTATCCTAAGATCAATAAATATAGTGTTAACCTTTCCATATTATTTTGTTTGGTTGGTGTAATTCTACCTGCCATATTTATTGGAATATCTACATCACTGGTTATTTATGCCATTTTGATGTGTATTGCAGGATTATTAATTGGTTTACTTTATTATTTTATCAGGTTAAAAAGAAAATAGCTTTACCAGGGAAAATCAGCATCCCAACCCGTATTTGTTAAGTACACATAAATGCTTCGATCGTCGTAAAAATGCACTTCATCAAAAGTATATTCAGAGTCAGTTGTGTTATCCGAAGTAACCCGAATATTGTAAATATAATTATCTTCGGCATTTAAGGTAAAGGTTTTACTATTTCCGGGTGTAATATTACTGCTTATGCGATTGGAACCATAACCTGAATTAGCATAATACACACCTGTTATGTTATAAGATGTAGAATTGTTTGTTACAATAAAGAATGCTTCTTCTTTTAAAGCATCTGGTTTATCGCACGAAATAAGCATAGTTATGCCTGTAATTACAATGCTGAATAGTATTTTTTTCATATCAGTAAGGGATTTGTTTATACAAAATTACCGAACAAGCAATTCAATGTCAACTTATTCCATGCTAAATTGTTCATATATGGTGGCTAATGACTTTTTCTTTGGCTTAGCGGATTTAATATTCAGATGCTAAAAATTTTGAACAGATAAAATTATTTATAACTTTATTGGGTATATAATTTTAAACCATGATAAAAACAACACTCAAATTTATAAGTATTTCCTTCATATTGATATCATATTTACTTTTAACATCAAGTAATATGAAAAAGTATACCGATCGTTACGAAAAGGTTCGTCAGCGAATGGTACGTGAACAAATTATTGCTCGTGGCATTAAAGATCAACAAGTAATTCAGGCGATGTTAAATGTAAAACGCCATTTATTTGTGCCTAAAAACTATGAAAGAATGGCCTACGAAGATCGTCCTTTAGCAATTGGCGAAGGGCAAACCATTTCGCAGCCATACATTGTTGCGCTAATGACTGAAACCCTGGATTTAAAGAAAAATATGAAGGTGCTGGAAATTGGTACTGGTTCGGGTTATCAGGCTGCTATTCTGGCCGAAATTGTCGACGAAGTCTATACCATCGAAATTATAGAATCTTTAGGCACAAAAGCCAAAAATCTCATTGAATCCATAAACTATAAGAATGTTTACTTTAAAATTGGTGATGGTTACAAGGGCTGGGATGAACATGCTCCCTATGATGCTATTATTGTGACTTGTGCTCCGGCGAATGTTCCAAAACCACTCGAAGAACAGTTAAAAGAAGGAGGAAAAATGATTATTCCGCTTGGTGGCAGTATCACCCAGGAGCTGGTGTTATTGGAAAAAGTAAATGGCAAGCTGGAAAAACGTGTAGTAGCTCCAGTTCGCTTTGTTCCTATGGTTCGGAATGACGGAAAACGCTATTAAACTTTTTAACTCCAAATAGGTCAAACTTACCAAATAACCTTAAAAATAATACGTATGAAAAAAAAACTATTACTGGGCTTGCTGAGTCTTGTTTTCTTTTTCTCGGCAAATGCACAACTTGATGTAAACTATCAAACTCCGCCACCAGAAATAATGGAGTTGGCCGATGTTAAATTACCACCGGTGGTTAGCATGGATAACGATGCAAAATATGCTGTTTTACTTTACAGAAATCAGTATAAAAGTATTGAAGAGTTATCGGAAACAGAGCTTCGTTTGGGTGGGTTAAGAATTAATCCTGTTACCAATATTTCAAGCAGAGAAAGATATTTTGCCGATTTAGCAATTTTAGATGTAAAATCAGGTAAAGAAGAACAGGTAAAAGGATTACCCGAAAATGCACGCTTATCGAACTTTAGCTGGTCGCCCGACCAAAGTATGATGGCTTTTACCAATACCACTTTAAGAGGAGTTGAGCTGTGGGTTTTATCTATTAAAAAAGCCGAAATTAAGAAGCTTACATCCGACAACCTAAACGCCAATGTTGGTAGTCCTTTTGAATGGTTTCAAGATAATAAGGCATTATTGGTAAAAATGCTTCCAAAAGATAAAAAAGCTTTAATCAACGAAAAAGATGCCATACCTACTGGACCAACTGTATCTGTAAACGAGGGGCAAAAAGCGCAAAACAGAACTTATCAGGATTTATTAAAAAACAACAATGATGAATTCAATTTTGAGCAATTGGTGCGCTCTGAACTTTACAAAGTAGATTTAAAAGGGAAATCAGAATTATGGAAAACCGTTGATATGTACCGTGGATTAAACTTTTCGCCAAATGGAGAATATATCCTGGTAACTACCATTAGCAGGCCTTTTTCTTATATTGTCCCTTATTACAGATTTCCATCAACAACGATCATATACGATAAAGCCGGAAAAGAAATTAAAAAGATTCTGGAGGTTCCTTTAATCGAAGAATTACCTAAAGGATTTATGGCTGAACGAACAGGAATGCGAAATTTAAACTGGCGATCGGATAAGCCGGCAAGCTTATATTGGGCTGAAGTTCTCGACGAAGGTGATCCTGAAGTGGAAGCAGAATACAGGGATGAAGTGTTTACCCTGGATGCTCCGTTTACAGGCGAGAAAAAATCAATTCTTAAAACAATAAACCGCTATGCATACATTTATTGGGGAAATGATGATGTAGCTGTGGCAATCGATACTTGGTGGAATACCCGAAACATGAAATCATACCTTTTTAATCCTTCGGATGCTAAGCAAAAACCTATAATACTTTCCGACAGAAATTACCAGGACAGGTATAACGATCCGGGAAGCTTTGTAACTGCACGAAATGAATTTGCAAAAAACACATTGGTAATCGATGGCGATTTTATGTATTTAACAGGCAGCGGATATTCTCCCGAAGGTATTCGTCCGTTTGTTGATAAATTCAACTATAAAACGCAGAATACAGAACGTTTATGGCGCGCTGATGGCAAAGAAACATTAGAAGCAATCGTCGATTTTAAAGATCCTAAAAAAGGCATATTATTAACCAGAATTGAATCGAAGAACGAATATCCGAACTATTATTTCCGAAATATAAATACTGGCGAATTAAAAGCAGTAACGCAATTTGAAAATCCTTTTTCTGCATTGCAGAATATACATAAGGAAGTAATTAATTATAAGCGCGATGACGGATTAGAACTTTCAGCCACTTTATATTTACCAGTTGATTACGAAGAAGGTAAAAAATATCCGATGGTTATGTGGGCTTATCCTCGCGAATTTAAGGATAAGAGTACAGCGGGGCAAGTAACTTCATCACCTAATGAGTTTGTGTATCCTTATTATGGTTCACCTGTATTCTGGGTTACTCGTGGTTATGTAGTTCTTGATGATGCTTCGTTTCCAATCGTTGGCGAAGGCGATAAAGAACCCAATGATACCTTCATAAAACAATTGGTTGCCAACGGTAAAGCAGCCATAGATGCTGTTGATGATATGGGTTATATTGATCGAAATAAAGTAGCAGTTGGCGGGCATTCCTATGGTGCGTTTATGACAGCCAACCTTTTAACTCACTCGAATGATTATGCAGCCGGTATTGCTCGCAGTGGAGCTTACAACAGGACCTTAACGCCTTTTGGTTTCCAGAGCGAAGAACGTAATTATTGGGAAGCCCCAAATATCTATTACGAAATGTCGCCTTTTATGCATTCCGAAAAAATGAAAACACCATTATTGCTTATACATGGTGCTGCGGATAATAATTCGGGAACATACACCATGCAAAGTGAACGCTATTTTAATGCCTTAAAAGGTTTAGGAGCAACTGTTCGATTGGTGCTACTGCCTAAAGAAAGTCATGGTTACGCAGCCCGCGAATCTATTTTACACGTATTGTGGGAACAAGATCAATGGCTTGAGAAATATGTAAAAAACAGAATAACAGAAAAATAAAAAATGTATTCTGGAAAGGGGCTGTCTCAAAAGTAAAATTTTACAGTCATTGCGAAGAAGCATGACGAAGCAATCTTTTAGTAATCAATTCATAAAGATTCCTTCGCTTTGCTCGGAATGACTTTTGTAGACCTTTTGAGACAGCTCTTTTTTTATCTGTATTAAACATTTCTCATCATATGAAGTCAAAGAAATTGAAATACTCAAAAATTAAGGTAATGATATTAAATAAAAAAAGTAAACTATTGGCTTTAGCAGTGCTAATAGGATTGGTTTCATGCACTCAAAAATCGCTTGAAGAACAAGCAGATAAAATTCATTCCGAAATTGTTTCGATTGATACCCACACCGATACCCCTTTAAACTTTTTGGATGAAGGTTTTGATATTGGTAAATGGAACAATTATGAAGAAACAAGAAGCAGAGTAGATTTCCCACGAATGAAAGCAGGGCGCCTGGACGCTTCTTTTATGGCAGTTTTTATAGGACAGGGGCCACGGACCGAAGAAGGCCATCAAAAAGCAAAAGAACGTGCCTTAGAAATTTTTAATGCACTGCACGAAAAGGTTAATCTTTATCCGGAACAAGCCGAAATAGGATTAAAAGAAGCAGATGTTTATCAAATCAAGAAAAAAGGTAAAAGCACTGTATATATTGGTGTTGAGAACGGATATCCCATTGGTCATGATTTAGGTATGATACAGGAATTTTATGATCTAGGTGCACGCTATATCACATTAAGTCACACAAAAAATAATGATATATGTGATTCGTCAACTGATAAAAACGGACCCGAATACAATGGATTAAGCCCCTTTGGCGAAGAAGTGGTAAAAGAAATGAATCGCATCGGAATGATTATCGATGTTTCACATATTTCAGATTCAGCATATTTTGATGTACTGAAATTAACTACAAAACCTATCATTGCATCTCACTCAAGCGTTAGAACTATTTGCGATAATCCACGCAACTTTTCCGATGAAATGTTATATGCCTTAAAAGAGAATGGCGGTGTTATTCAGATTTGCATTTTAAGCGATTATGTTAAAACACCTTTGCCTTATCCCGAAAGAGATTCTGCTTTTCAGGCTTTACGTACGAAATACAATCATTTTGAAGGCCTTACAGAAGAACAATACCAGGAAGCTGTGAAAGAATGGCGTACAACGGATAAAATGTATCCAAAAGAATTGGCCACAGTAGCTGATGTGGTTGATCACATCGATTATGTGGTAAAAACCATCGGAATTGATTATGTAGGTATAGGTACCGATTTTGATGGTGGCGGCGGAGTGAATGGCTGCATGGATGCAAGTGAAATGAAAAATATTACCATTGAACTGCTAAAGCGCGGATATACTAAAAAGGAAATAAAGAAAATTTGGGGCGAAAACTTCTTGCGGGTTTTCAGAGAAGTTGAAAAAGTCGCCAATACTTAGTATTTTTCCACATGAAAAATATTAAAGCAGCTGTTATTCAAGCAAGTCCGATTCTGTTTAATAAAGATGAAACATTAAAGAAAACAGAACAATACATTATTGAATCAGTTAAAAACAAGGCTGAACTATTGCTTTTCCCGGAAGCTTATCTGGGTGATTACCCGCGTGGATTAAGTTTTGGCACCACCATTGGTAATCGCTCCGATGAAGGAAAAGAACTATGGTTTCGTTATTTTAACAATGCTATTGATGTTCCCGGCCATGAAACCAACCAAATAGCCAAATGGGCAAAAAAGTATGGTGTTTATATTCATATTGGCGTTGTGGAGCGCGACAATAATACCTTGTACTGCACTTTATTGTACTTCACTCCCGATGGCAAATTAGCAGGAAAGCACCGAAAAATTAAACCAACTGCCCTAGAACGTATTATTTGGGGAGAAGGCGACCAATCTACATTAAATGGAATTAGCACCAAAGTTGGCAATATTGGTGGATTAATTTGTTGGGAGAATTACATGCCACAAGCCAGAATGGAACTCTACAAACAGAATACTGAAATTTACCTGGCACCCACAGCGGATAGCAGAGATTCCTGGCAAGCCACAATGATTCATATTGCAAACGAAGGGCGTTGTTATGTTTTAGGATGTAACCAGTTCGTTACTAAAAATATGTATCCACCAGAATACCAGAAACAATTAGAAAACGAACCAGAAATAATGAGCCGGGGAGGAAGCGTAATTGTTTCACCTACAGGCAGCGTTCTTGCCGGCCCGTTGTATAACAAAGAAGGAATCCTTTATGCCGATTTATCGTCTAAAGAACTTATTAAAAGCAAGTTTGATTTTGATGTGATCGGGCATTATGCGCGTCCCGATATTTTTGAACGATAAGAATAATGGCTATCTTTGTGTAAAGATGCTGTCGAAATGAAATCTTTCAAGATAAAACTTTACAAAATAATTTTCGGTACAGAAACTAAATTTGGCCGCACTTTCGACATTCTATTGTTGTGGGCGATATTGTTGAGTATAGGAATTGTTATACTGGAAAGTATTCAATCATTGCGAATAGAATATGGAACGTTCTTTTTTTATACCGAATGGTTTTTAACCATTTTATTTACTATTGAGTATTTAATTCGAATCTGGGTTTCACCGAAACCGGCTAAATACATTTTTAGTACCTTGGGAATTGTTGATTTTCTGTCGGTTATACCAACTTATTTAAGCCTAATTGTTGCCGGAACACATGTTTTAATAGTAGTAAGAGCAATACGCCTTTTGCGTGTATTTCGTATCCTCAAATTGAATTACTTAATGGGACAGGGCGAGTTGATTGTAATGGCCTTAAAATCAAGTCTTAGTAAAATCACCGTGTTTTTATTTGCAATTTTAAATATTGTGGTCATTATTGGCGCACTGATGTATGTGGTAGAAGGTGATACCAATGGCTTTGATAGTATCCCAAGGAGTATTTACTGGGCCATTGTTACCATAACCACAGTTGGTTACGGCGACATATCACCACAAACCGCGCTGGGGCAGTTTATCTCTTCTTTTATTATGATTATCGGATATGCCATTATAGCGGTACCCACAGGAATAGTTTCCAGCGAGATTACCAAATACAACCTGCAGAGTAAAAGAATAAAGTGTCCAAATTGCAAAACGGTTATACCTAATAGTGAAGATAAGTATTGTTCTAACTGTGGCACCAAACTTTAGAACGTTAATCAACGAAAAACTCATATTTATAAATATTTTGTGAAGATTTGATGATATTTTGATCTTTTTTAGTATTTTCATACTCAAATTAACCACTTAAATTTCTATTATGAAAAAAGTTTTATTAGGAAGTTTAGCTGCATTATTTGCAGTGGCAATGTTAGTAACATCTTGCGATGAAGATGACATAACAAAAAATTGCGTTGATTGCACTGATGGAGATCAAACATATGAAGTATGTTGGAAAAAGGGTAGTGCTTTAGATTTTACGAATGAAATGTTAGACTTCTATGCAGATCATCCAAATGCAACTTGCGAAGAAGTTGACACACCTTAAAAAAACACGGAGCCCTTCAGGGGCTCTCATTTTATTAACCTATGAAAAGATTTTTTAAACCTGCTTTAATCATTGTATTAGGGCTTTTTTATTTATTCTCGGGACTAATAAAAATTATCGACATCGATGATTTTTTATATTTAATACGTTCATATCATTTCAAGGCATTTATTTATTTAGCTCCAATTGTACCGATCGTTGAAGTTGTTTTAGCCTATTTCCTGATTTTTCGAATAAATCAAAAAAAGGCTCTGGCATTTTCAATCATTTTATTGATTGGGTTTACATTAATCTTTTCTTACGGTCATTTCTTTCTGAAAATAGACGACTGTGGTTGTTTTGGTGGCGTTGATTTTCTAAAAATGTCTCCTTTCATGTTTTACCTTAGAAATGGATTGCTACTATTCTTAAGCTATTTTTTATACGATTCGGTTAAACCACAAAAAACCAAAACTACGTCGGTGAATTATGCGCTAATTTCTATTTTGGCCATCTTTGTTTTATCCGTGGTTTGGCTAAACACAGATTTCAAGCAGTACACCCAAAAAATACCATACTCCAGAAATACCATTGATGCATATCATAACAGTTTTATTAACCAAAACATTCATGAAACAATTTTCGATGATTATGCAAAAACAGCAGAAGATTCCAGCTATTTAGTATTTGTTTTCTCGTTTGATTGTCCGCATTGCATGGTTTCAGCTATCCATTTAAATGATTATGTAAAAAACGGAGTGGTTGATAAAATTGTAGCCATAGCAAACGGCTCAAGAGCCGAAGAACGTTTTTTTAACGAAAATGTTCCTGTTCAATTCGATTATCAAAAAATAAAACACATTGAAATGAGCCAAATAACTGGCTTTCATCCTTTATCCTTTTATGTGGAAAATGATACCATTCGATTTAAGGTAAAAGGAACTCTTCCGGATTTTAAACGGTTTAAAGACTTGTATTTTTCTGATGAATAATTATTTGACTAAAATTTAGAATCACAAAAAGAAAAGCATGACAGATTTTAATTCTATCATGCTTTTCTTTATTTGACATAAAACTTATTTTTCTTCTAATTCAAGTTCTTCAAGCTCTTGTAATTTATTTTCCAGTTCGTCGATGGTTTTTTGTTTATCGTATGTTTCAAACTCTTGTAAGTTTTTTTCAACCTGGAGTTTAATTTCCTCCATGTCAATTTTTGAAAGCTCTTCCTGAGCTTTCTGTATTTGTTTTTGAATCTCTTCTTTATCAATATTTTGCTCAATGGATCTGCGGACATTCTCCATTTCTCTCCTTATTTCTTCTGTATCAATGTTTTCTCTGATATGTTTTCTTACTTCGTGCATTTCCTTTTGCAAGCCATCCATATCAAAGTCGAAATGAAAATCTCCCAGTTGATCCAGATTCATTTCAACAGTTTTCATGATTTCATTGAGATTAATACTTTCGATATCTTCCATTGCTTTGGCCATTTCTATTTCCATTTTTTCCATATCCACATGGAAATCTTTCATCGATTCTTCAACTTCTTTTTGAATTTTTGCTACATCCAACTGTTTAATTTCTTCCATAGCCTTTCGAACATCGTCTTTAGCATGTTTTAAATCGTTAATGGTTTGATCAATTTCGGCTTGGTACTGCTCATGCTCATTTTCAGGAATTTTTTTACCATCAATATACAGTTCTGTTATTTGCCCATTTTTCAAAGTAAACTTCATTACCTGTTTTTTACCATTGTTTTTTTCAATGGTTTTTATTACTGTATTATCCTGTATATTAATCTTTTTATGATTAATTGTAATGGTGTCCAAAACAACCACCGGACTTGCTTCAATCGTTGTTTGAACAGAAGTTAATTGATCTGTTTTAGCATGCTCAATCATTTGATGATTAAAACGATTATCCTCTTTGGTTGCTGAATAGGTAAATGATAAGGTCATAATTGCCGAAAGAATAACCAGGCTTGCAATGATTTTATCTGTTCTGTTTGATTTACTTTTTGGTTTCATAATCATACGTTTAATTCGGTTTAACAAATGTTTTTTGCGACCTGAAAAAGCCACCGCGGAATAATGCTTGTTCAGAGTCAGTTCTTGGATCGAAACCAGTGCTTTTGCATAAGCTAATGAGTCGTTAATAACTGATAAAGCTATATCATCACAGCAATTCTCGCGTTCATCTCTAATTTTATTTGAAAGATACCAAACTGCGGGATGAAAGAAAAACACGGTTTCAATAATGCTTAGTAATACATTAATAATATAATCGTTTCGTTTTATATGAGCTAATTCGTGCGCTATAATGGATTCAATTTGTTCCGTTGGAATTCCGGTTAACATTTCTGTCGGAATTAAAATAACAGGCTTAAAATAGCCAACAACCATGGGTATTCTTACAACCTGCGATTCCAAATACTGAATTTTTTTAGAAATCTTTAAATTAGATTTAATTTTCTCAAATTTTTGAATCCAGTTTTCTGATAATGTCCATATTCCATGTGTTCTTAATCGTTGTGTATAGAAATACCCTACAATAAATTTTACTAAGAAGAAAAGTATTCCAATAAGCCAAAACTTAACAATAACTGGAAAGTATTTCGATATTTTTTGAACTTTGGAAACAACTAAATTCAGGCTTATTTGCTTTTTGTTATGTGCATTTAAATCACTAAGATCAACAAATTGCGATTCGCTGATTGTTGTAATTCCGATTTGTTCGGAATAATCATCTGCAGTTATAAAACTGTTATCGAAATGATGAATAAAATGATATACAGATAAACCTACTATAATAAATATAGTAGAAACTGAAATGAAATACCTGATCTGTGATGATTTGTGTCGTAATAAATGTAATATGACTCCAATAAAAACAGCCAGAATTATACCTTGCCATAAGGTATGAAAAAGTGACCATCCAAGGGCATTTATGATATTATCGTTAAATAAAGCTTTCATATTCATAATTACTCTGTTTGATTTTCAATATCATTTATTAGTTTCTTGATTTCATCAAGTTCTTGTCTGGAAGGTTTATGATTTCCTAATGCCTGCATAACAAGCTTACTTGCCGAACCCGAGAACGTTTTCTTCAGAAAACCATCTAACAATTTACCTTTTGTTTCATTTTCATCTATGTTGGGAGCGTATACATGCTTCCGGCTTTCCTTATTAACACTCAGCATACCTTTTTCTGTCATTATCTGCATTATTTTCAAAGTTGTTGTATAGCCAACACCTGCCTTGCCTGCTTGTTCGGCAGACAGGTCTTTATGCTCATTTTGTTTTTCGTTTATGAAACGAACGGTAGAAGGTCCAAATTCCCATAGTAACTGTAAAATTTCCAGTTCAGATTCTGTTGGATGATAGTTTCTTTTTTTACTCATAATTTAAAGACGAATAATTATATATATTGATGCATTACGAAACATTTCGTACTACAAATATATACGACTCATTTCGTACTACCAAATTTATCTACGATTATTTTCGTACTAATTTGTTAAAAAACCTTATATTGCTAATGTATAAATAATTAGGAGTGATGTAGTCCATGAAAGTTAAGATATTTCTAATAATACTAAACAAGTTTGCTTTTTTTTCGTTATGATTAAGGAACTCTAAAAATTACACAAAATGGACACAACAAAAAAAGTACTTGATGCCATGAAAAAGGCAGGAAAAGCATTAAAAGCAGGAGAAATAGCAGAATTAGCAGGCCTGGATAAAAAACAAGTAGACAAAGCAATGAAAGATCTAAAAGCAGAAGAAAAAATTAGTTCACCCAAACGATGTTATTGGGAACCAAAATAAAAGCCGGATAATTCCGGCTTTTATTTTTAACAATTGGTACACTGAAAAACCATACAAGACCTGGTACAAATTCCACATCCGGTGCATTTACTATAATCGATTTCCGGAGCACTAAAAGGGCTTTTTTGGGTGATGGCGCCTACAGGACATATACCTGTAGATGGACAAGGATGATTCTTTGGACAATAACTTTCGTTGACTACAATATTTCTATTCATTTTTTATGCAAGTTTGGTTAAAACGGATGCAAAATAAATAAGAATATTTTTAATATACAATATCTACATATGTATATTTTTATATTTATTTTTAATCGATTAATTGATAGAGCTTTTTAAGTAATTTATCCGCTCGGTTTTTGAATCCGGGAGTACCATCTGCATATTGATTTTCCAGTATTGCAATTAATTCAGTGGCAAGAACAGGCTCAATTTCAATATAATTTGCAATTATTTGCATCGAAAACATTTTTACTGCGGTTGGATAAACCGGATCTTCAAGCCATGTAAAACATCGATCAATCAAAATACCGAGTCTGTCTTCATCTAAGCTTCTTAAATCAATGGTTGATAATATTTTTGTAATATGCCTTTTTTGATTATCATAATTTGAAATCTTCAGAAAATCAATTAATTGATCAATATAAGGCTTAATTAAATAAGGATACTTTAACCACAGAATCTCCATAACCCATGCTGCGCGGCCCGAAACATATTTTTCGTTGTTTAAAACAAGATCAATAATTTGCTTAAATAATTTTTCATCATGATCTACTACCGAAGCAATATAATCTGCATTTTTTCTTGATAGTTCCGCTAACAATTGTTCTCTGAAGTTCATTTGTTTCCTGCTATTTAAACATTCTTAAATGTTTCGATGTTATATACAAAAAATACTATGCGATTGGTAAAAATAATCATATCTATCACATTTATGGTTTTATTAAGCCATGATATTTATTCACAAAATAAAAATACAATGGAATTAGCAACATTTGGTTCGGGCTGTTTCTGGTGCAGCGAGGCAATATTTAGTAGGTTAAAAGGTGTAGAATCTGTAAAATCAGGATATTCTGGTGGTTTTGTAGAAAATCCTACTTACAAACAAGTTTGTACGGGCGAAACCGGCCATGCCGAAGTAATTCAAATAAAATATGATCCTGCTACTATTACCTATTCGGAGCTTTTAGAAGTATTTTGGCAAACACACGACCCAACAACGCTAAACAGGCAAGGGGCAGATGTAGGAACTCAATACCGGTCTGTTATTTTTTATCATAACAATGAACAGAAGAACCTGGCCGAAGCCTATAAAAAGAAGCTTGATGAAGCTGGCATTTACAATAAGCCAATTGTAACAGAAATTAGTGCGTTTAACAAATTTTTTGTTGCCGAAGATTATCATCAGGATTATTACGAATACAATAAAGGGCAATCGTACTGTAATTTTGTAATTACACCAAAAATTGAAAAGTTTAAAAAGGTATTTCAGGATAAGTTGAAGTAAATGAAAATTCGATGTGTTTTTTGTAATTATTCCGGTGAAATACCACTGAAATTTAGTTAACAACCAGATAATCAAGCCATAAAAATTTCCATTCGCCTGAACAACATGAGCAAATATTCGCTAATTTCGCTCGTGTTTTTAATCAATCTATGTCGATAAGTAAAAAGGTTAGAGCGGTCGAAAATGTTTTTCATACGCTGGATAAAGAAATTGCTGATTTTCAGAAAATATCAAAATTAAAATGTACCGGTAATTGTAATTTATGTTGCAATAAAACGGATATATATGCAAACCTGCTGGAATTTATGCCATTGGCCTATCATTTATACCAAAATCATCAGGCGTACGATTTGCTCGAAAAGCTCGAAAACAATCAACACAATTCGGTTTGTATTTTAAACAATCCTTTTAATAAAGATGGTGCTTGTACTTACTATAACTACCGTGGTTTAATATGCAGGCTCTTTGGTTTTTCGGCCAGCATCGATAAATACGGAAACAAAGTATTAATTACCTGTAAAACCACGAAAATACAACAGGCTCAGGAATATCAAAATACCTTAATCCAAATCAATAAATCATTAAAAGTACCTTTAACAAGTAATTATTACGCAAAATTGTACGCCATTGATTTAAAACTTTCTTCGAGTTATTATCCTATTAATGAAGCAATCCAAAAAGCATTAGAGACTGTGCTGTTTTATTTTAATTTCACCAACAAAAGAGCGGTATAAAGTAATTTGTTTCGTATTAAAAAAGATTTTATCTTGATCCTTCGAATTTAAGATCATTTTAACCTTGCTAAATTTTTGCATGTAATTGTATAACTAATAGTTATGCTTAATATATTATGATGATGAAGAATAAAATACGCTTAGGAATAATCATTCTATCCACTCTATGGATTGCCGGAATTATTATTGATTTTAATGAATTAGCCAATAAAAAGCCAAATCCCGAGTATCAGAGATACATAAAAGAGTATAAGGCCATTACGGAGAAGAGATATAATGATATTATTGCTCAGTTAAATGATGAATACCGCATTCAGTTTGACGAAAACAAATCCATCCGTGTAGATGATTGTATTGGATCGAATTTCGAAGGGGCAGAAGTGAAATTGGCCGGAATCCAGGTTTATGATAGCATTTTCAGGCAACAAAATAAAAAGCCTTATTACACCTATTTTTGCAATGGAGCTAAACTCGACCCCGATCATCCCATGTTTGGCTTACCCGATATTGAAATATCTGTAGGGCCGGTAAGTTACTACCAACCAGAAAAATCAGCATTGGAATCATTGGTTAAAATCGGTATTGATGATAAACCAAAGCCCTATCGAACTTATAAAAAGCGGTTAATTGTTGATAGTTTGGGTATACAAAATAAATTCATCGAAATGCAATTGTGGTTAACCAGTTTTAATGTAAATATCACTGTACTTGCCGACCGGGATAAGCCACAGGTTGATCCGGGCGATGAAACTTTAAATGAAAGGATATATCCCGGATATTGGTATAAAGATTCGCGTCGGTTTATCTCGATGAACGATTTGGAGCATAAGGAAGAATATAAAAACCATTTATACAGCGATATTACTTTTGTTTTAGAAGTAAACCCCAATGCTTCGCCATGGTATATCAAAACAGGCCACACACAGAACGAAATGCCTGATATTGCAGTGGGGGCAGTATTTTGCGATCAACTTATAAAACACCCGAAGGATGAAAATAAAATTCATCTGCAAACCTACAAAGGTATGGCCGCGCCTTTGTATCATAAACCTTTTGATAATGATCATAATGTATCGTCTGATTTAGATGAATCGGTACAAAATGTTTTAAGTGATCTGGAAAACATTAAAAATGAAAATATCTGGAATAAAAAATATTATATCAAATTGTATTCTGCAAACATTGGTTCACGACAAAAAGGTTTTCTGGGGACCAAGAAATTCGACGAACAAGTGGAGTATACGTTCCTTATGCCACTGTTTATAGTTGGTAGTTGGGATATACAAATTCCAAGCGATATTCTTCCCGAAATGGAAGCTCCAAAAGCATATTACAAAAGCTTAAGCTTTAAAAATTTACTGCCAAATTGGGGTTTAAGTTTTGGTAAGTGGTTAAGTTCAATGGTTATTCTCGTTTTATTTCTGTTAGTGGTAATTTATTTATTTCCATCCTTAATAAGTAGATTATTTAAATAATGTTTAAAAAATAGTAATTTATATTAAACAATAAATTTTTACTTAAAATTATTGTATTTACTAGTATACAGATTTTTATTTATTTAGAATGCTTACACTTTTGTTTATTATTTGATTATAAAATTTAAACATAATTTATTTTTCCATGTTTTCATATCGTTATCAAATGAATTTAATTTTAAAACAATCAAATTATGAAAACAAACGGGAAAAAATTTTTAAGCATTTTTGCAATAGCTTTAATTGCAATTTTTAGTCTCACTTCATGTGAAGAAGACGAGGATCCAATAAATGATGTGTTGGAAGAAGAACTTACGAGTATTGTAGCGATTGCTTCAGCTAACTCAGATTTCTCTACTTTAGTTACAGCACTTACCACTGCTGATTTGGTTACCACTCTTCAAGGCGATGGACCTTTTACTGTATTTGCACCAACAAACGAAGCTTTTAATAAGTTGGATGAAGGTGTTTTACAACTTTTACTTGACAATCCATCATCCTTAGCAGATATTCTAAAATATCATGTTGTAAGTGGCAAGGTAATGTCAACCGACTTATCGGATGGTAATGTGGAAAGCTTATTATCCGGCAAATCAATCAATGTAAGCATATCAGGAGGCACTGTTAGCCTGAACAGCTCAGCTACCGTTACCAATGCCGATGTGGAAGCTTCCAATGGAGTAATTCATATTATTGATGAAGTATTGATTCCAGAAGGTTTTGAATTCCCAAAACCAAGCATTGTAAGCATTGCTTCAGAAACTCCATCTTTAAGTATTTTGGTGGATGCACTAACCATGTTTCCTGATTTAGTAAATGCATTAAGCGCTGATGGCAGTTATACTGTATTCGCTCCAACAAACGATGCTTTTGTTGCATTATTGGGTGTAATCGGACAAAGTAGTTTAGAAGATATACCAGAAGATGTAATAGAAAGATTATTAAAATACCATGTAATTTCAGGTTCAGCTCTAATGTCAACCGACCTGAGTGACGGACAAATGGCAGCAACTCTATTAAGTGCTGATGACAAAATAACTGTTGGTATTTCAGGAAGTTCAGTAATGATCAATAATGCCAATGTTACATCTGCAAATATTGAAGCATCCAACGGTGTGGTACATGTAATTGATGCCGTTCTTGTTCCCGAATTAGAATTAAGTATCGTTAATACGATTGTTGAACCTGCATATTTCAATGATGATTTCTCTATTTTAACAGCAGCTGTTGTTAAAGCTGGTTTGTTAAATACCTTAATAGATACCGAAGCAAATTATACATTATTTGCACCGGACAATGATGCTTTCGAAGAAGCAGGAATAACAAGTCTTGATGGACTAACAGCCAATGACCTGGTACCGATTTTAACCTACCACGTTTTAGAAAGTGAAGTATTTGGTGACGGTTTACCAGCAACTGGTTCAGCAGTTACAACCTTGAATGGAGACTTTTACTTAAGTATTAATGATAACGAAGCATTTATTAACGGTTTAACAAAAGTTACCGTAGCTACTGTATCGGGAGGTGCTTTAGACTATGACAATGGTGTTGTACACGTAATTGACCGTACATTGGTTCCTGCTTCAAAAAATATCGTAGAAATAGCTGTGCAAGCTTCACAAGCTTCAGAAGGTGCCGAATTCGGCCAGTTAGTAGCTGCGTTAACTGCAGTTGAAGAAGATGGTAGTACTGATGCTTTAGTAACTATTTTAAGTGGCGATGGCCCATTCACAGTATTTGCACCAACCGATGAAGCATTCGATGCGCTGTATACTTTAGCCGAAGTTGCCGATTTTGATGCTTTGGTAAATGCTGTAGGAATATCAACCATCGAAGCTGTATTAAAATACCATGTAGTGGGAGCAAGGGTATTCTCAACAGATTTACCTAACCTTGCAAGCAATGTGGTTACAACATTAGGTGGCGATATAACACTTAATTTAAGCGAACTTACGATTACTGATTCAGATGCGGCATTGGAGCTTGGAACATCGGATGCAAGCATTATAAGTACTGATATTTTTGCAACAAATGGTGTTATCCATGTAATTGATCAGGTAATTTTACCATAATTATAAATAAAACTCTGCTTTGTTCTGTAATATTAATTAATATTCAAATTCATTTGATTGTTTACATAAGAACAAAGTTTTCCGAAGGCGGCTTCAAATATTGGAGCCGTCTTTTTTTATCTCAAAATAAATCCTATTTTTATTTTTCTTAATTCATTTGAATATGATAAAAATAGCTCTTATCGCATATCCTGAAGCTCCAAAGAAGCTTATTGACCGGGGTGAAAAAATTCTTCACGAAAAAATAAATAAGTTGGATTTCGAGATTGTTGATGAAAATCCGGATGCTTTGTTTGTTGTATCTGGTGGTTCTGAAATGCAGGCCAAAAAGCTTCTAACAGCTAAAGAAAATGTAATAATCCTTGCTATGACCGAAAACAACAGTTATGCAGCAGCAAGTGAAATTAAAGCCTATTGCAATCATGTGGGGATTAATTCCATCCTAATGAATCTGGATACTGAAAGTCATCCGGACCGAAAAATAAGAAACTACACGCAGGCAATTAATGCATATACAAATATAAAAGATTACAAAGTAGGTTTAATCGGAAATATTTCTGAATGGCTTATCAACTCAACCATTGATGATGATATTTTAAAAAACAGGTTAGGATTGACTATTGAAAAGATACAATGGAATGATTTTCCAAAATACACCGACTTCGAACCAAATAAAGATTTTGTAAATCATTTTCAGGCAAACTCTTTTGATTTAACCGATTCATCTAAGGTTTATAATCTTTTACAGGATATGATCACAAAAAAACAATTAGATGCAATAACAGTTGAATGTTTTCCTTTGGTGCGCGAAAATCAGGTTACCGCATGTCTGGCATTATCTAAGTTTAATGAATCCGGAACGCCTGCCGGTTGCGAAGGCGATATAACCAGTATCACCGGAAAAATTATTTTAAAAGAATTAACGGGGCAAATACCCTGGATGGCCAATTTAGCTTCCATCGAAAAGGATAAAATATTTTTTGCACATTGCACCATTGCTTCAAACCTGGTTGCAGATTACAAGGTAACAACACATTTCGAAACCAATCAGGGGACAGCAATCCAGGGACAATTTAAATACGAAAATGCAACGGTTTTTCGTTTAAGTAAGGACTTAACAAAAGCTTTTCTTTCCTATGGACGAATTACAGAACGGCCGGAAAGAGAAGACTCCTGCAGAACACAAATTAAGATTGAACTCCCTGTAGAAGATATTAATAAACTAAAAGAAAACCCTTTAGGGAACCATCATTTGGTTTTACCAGGCGATCACAGAATGCTTATAAAATGCTTTTTAGAAATTGCAAATATGAAAGTAGTTTAATTCTCTATTCGGCATGTGCTGCTGTCCAGGCAGTTGAAAAAGCTATTTGCAGGTTATATCCGCCGGTTGGTGCATCCAAATCCAGCACTTCACCCGCAAAATATAAACCTTTCATCAGCTTTGATTCCATTGTTTTTTGATTTATTTCGTTGGTACTAATTCCACCCACCGTTATAATGGCTTCTTCGTAAGGGCGGTAGCCGGTAACTTTAAACTCGAAATTTTTTAGCCATTTTCTTAATTCTTTCCGTTCATCAGCTGTAATCTGATGTCCTGATTTATTGGCGTTTATTTTGGTATATTGAATACATGATGGAATTAAAGCTTTAGGTAACAATCCGTTTAAAATTGTTCGAAAACTTTCGTTTCCCTTTGTGTCAAAATCGCGTATAAGCCTGTTATCTAGTTTTTTATCGTCTAATGCAGGTTTTAAATCAACACTAAAAACAACATCTTTTTTTGCTTTAATTGCCGGAACCATTATTCTGCTTAAGGAAATTACAATAGGGCCTGTAATACCAAAATCAGTAAAACTCATTTCGCCAAAATCTTCTCCTGCCTTTTTGCCGTTAATCCAAACGGTACCATGTATATTTCTTAAGTCTAAACCACTTAATTTTCGGGCTTTGGTTCCTTCTGTTTCCACAGGCACTAAAGATGGATACAAATGATTTATACTATGCCCGACCGATCTGGCCAATTCATAACCATCGCCTGTGGAACCGGTTGCCGGATATGAAAGCCCACCCGTAGTTACAATTACCCGAGTGGCAAAAAATGAAGTTATTTGTTTTTTTCCATGATCATCTTGAGTTCCGTTAACTCCAATCACTTTTCCTTCTTCCGTTATCAATTGATTAACCTGGAAATTAGTTATTGTTTGAACACCTTGCTTCTGACACCAGTTAATCAATGAGCGCACCACTTCAGTTGCTTTTCCATTTTCAGGAAATACTCTTCCGCCACGTTCGGTTACCGTTTTTACTCCAATATCATTAAAGAAACGTATTAAGTCATCAGAAAAGAAATTTGAAAATGAAGAGCGTAAGAATCTGCCATTGGGTTTTATTTTATTGATGAATTCAATTTCAGGTGCCGTATTCGTAATGTTACACCGTCCTTTTCCCGTAATGCCAAGTTTTCTTCCGGGTTTATTCATTTTTTCCAGTAAAAGAACGCGTTTTCCTAACATTGCGGATTGCCCAGCTGCCATTAATCCTGCTGCACCGCCACCAACTATAATTGTATCAAATTGCTTCATAGAAATCATTTAAGTGATCAAACCTACATAATGTTTTTTTGAAAACAATACAAAGACTCCATAAAATATTATGAAAGCTTACTTCTATAGCCTATATTGCGTGATTTCTAAACAAAAATATAAGTATATTGCGTTAAGCAATTTAAACCTTGTGATTGATTTGATTAAAAATAAAATAGAAATATATACCGACGGAAGCTGCAATACCAAAACAAAAAATGGGGCATGGGCTGCAATAATTTTGTTGGGTGATAGACAAGAAACAATCTCAGGAAAAGCTACAAATACAACAAATAACCGTATGGAGCTTACTGCGGTAATCAAATCATTGGAATATGTGGTACATAATAAACTTACCGATGAAACCATCCAAATATACACTGACAGCCAGTATGTCGAAAAAATTCCCCAAAGAGTAAATAATTTGGAATTAACTAATTACATAACAAAAAAGGGGAGAGAGTTACCGAACGCCGAATTAGTAAAGTACTTTACATCTTTATTAAAAGAGTTAAAAGTAAATTTGATAAAAGTAAAAGCACATCAAAAATCGGGAAACACAGCTAATTATAACCGCGAAGCTGATATGCTTTGCAGGAATTTGGTTAGAAACAGCAGCTAAACTTATCTATTCACTAATTTATGTAGGTTATTTCAGTAAAAATCCCGATAAGTTCGGGATTTAGTTTTAAGATGTTGTACTTTTGAACCTCTGACGGCGTGGTTTTCGGTGATGTTTTGTTTCTTCGGCAAATCTTGCTTTTTTTTCTGCACGTTTTGCCTTCATTTCAGCTCTTTTTTCCTTTAATTTCTTAAATGGATTGCTTTTTTTTCCGTCGTGAATCGTTTTTTCGTGTGACATAAGCGAACTATTTAGAAATGAATAATCTTGATGAAGAATGAGTATAAAATTAGGGCAGAAATTCACTTATGTCAAGTAAATATTCCAAAAAAACGAAAATGGTTCTATATGGTTTGATATGATTACGTAACCACATATATTATTACTATGATTAAGGTTAAGATTAAGATTAGAACTTATTAAACGTTTGTTAAAAACTTACTGTTAAAAAAAGAAGTTTTTAAAAGTTTAAACCTTAAAAATTCCTAAATTTGATGGTAATGAATGTTGTTATTAACTCTAATTAATCAAAAAAAAATATTTTATGAAGAATTCTGTTATTGCAATGGGCAAGATGCTTTTCTTAGCCTTTTTATTATTCTTTGCGGCCTGTAAAACGGGCAAAAAAGATGCACCACCACCTGTTAAAATTAATCCCGGATTTAGCGAATATATTTCTGCATATACTTCCGGTGTAATCTCTGCAAATTCAACCATCCGGATTAGATTATCCGGCCAGTTAGAACAGGATATTGAACCGGGAACCCACGTAAATAATGAACTATTTACTTTTAACCCTAAAATAAGCGGGAAATCTTTTTGGATCGATAACAGAACCTTGGAATTCAGGCCCGATAAAAAGCTAAAATCAGGCCAGATTTACGAATGCAAGTTCCAACTGCATAAATTAGCTGATGTTTCCGATGAGTTTAAAGAGTTTCCTTTGCAGTTTCAGGTCATCAAACAAAACTTCCGAATTTCGAATATCACTTTCGATCCTTATTCTGACAAAGATCTTACATATAACAAATTACAAGGCGAATTTACTTCTGCTGATATTATAGATAACCAGACAGTAAAAGATATTTTTAATGCAACGATTGACAGTAAGAAACTTAAAATTAAATGGATTCACGATCAGGAAGCAAAAAAACACATCTTTACAATTGATAGTGTTGTAAGAGCAAAAGAAGATAAAATACTTAAATTATCTTTTAATGGAAAATCACATCATATTGATGCTGATGGGGAAGAAGAGTTTGAAATACCTGCTATCAGCAACTTTAAACTGATGAAAATGATGGTTGTTCAGCAACCAGAACAACATGTTATTATTCATTTTTCCGACCCACTAAAAGTAAATCAGGATTTTAGGGGGCTTGTAAGCATTAAAGGTACAAGCAGAGTGAAATTTACTGTTGATGGAAACCGATTAAAGGTTTATCCTTTATCAAGACAAACAGGTTCAAAAAAAGTGACTGTTGAGCGCAGTATATTAAGTATTTCCGATTCGAAATTAAATAATAAAGTAAGCCAGGAATTAACTTTCGAAGCTACCAAGCCACAAGTTAAGTTAATAGGCGATGGGGTTATTGTTCCTAACTCTAATGGCCTGATTTTTCCTTTCCAGGCCGTTAATTTATCTGCTGTAGATGTTACCATCGTTAAGATTTTTGAAGATAACATAGCCCAGTTTTTGCAAGTAAACAAGTTAGAAGGTAGCTACCAGCTAAAAAGAGTTGGGCGCCCCGTTGCCAAACGAAAAATCAACTTAATTTCACCAAATCTTATCGATTACGGGCAGTGGAATACCTTCTCGTTAGATTTGGCAGAATTTATACAAAACGACCCAGGTGCAATTTACAGAATTGAACTTTCCTTTAAAAAATCTTATTCACTGTATCCTTGCGAAGATAGTGATTCTGACGAAAGTGAAGCAATTGAAGATTGGGATGCTGATAATGAATTCGAGAATTCGGGATGGGATGGTATAGAAGATTATTACGATGATTATTCCTACGGCTACGATTATAACTGGCGCGATCGAGATAATCCATGTAAAAAAGCTTATTACCGAAATAAAAAAGTTAGCCGCAACCTCTTAGCTTCCGATTTGGGCATTATTGCCAAGTCGGGGAATGACAGTAAGCTTACTGTTGCTGTTACAGATGTAAGAACCACCAAACCCATGAGTGGTATTGAAGTTGAAATATACAATTACCAACAGCAATTAATTGCCACAACAACTACCGATAATAATGGTTTTGCTAAGATTGCTTTTGATCAAAAACCATTTTTATTAATTGCTAAAAACGGTTCTCAAAGAGGATATCTTAAGTTAGATGATGGTTCATCACTTTCGTTAAGTACGTTCGATGTTGCCGGATCAAAAATTGATAAAGGAATAAAAGGATATTTATATGGTGAACGCGGAGTATGGCGTCCCGGAGATACGCTTTTTCTTACTTTTATACTGGAAGATAAAGACAAATTATTACCCGAAAATCATCCTGTAACATTTGAGCTATTTAATGTTCACGGACAACTGGTACAACGAAAAGTCCGCACACAAAGTACACATCAGTTTTATCCATTTACAATTGTAACCGATGCCGATGCTCCCACAGGAAACTGGCTTGCAAAAGTTAAAGTAGGAGGTGCAACTTTCGAGAAAAATCTTAGAATTGAGACCGTTAAACCAAACCGTTTAAAAATTGATATTGATTTTGGAAAAGATAAATTAACTGCACTCGACAAAGAAATAATTGGTAAACTAACGGTTAAATGGTTACATGGGGCAGTTGCAAAAAATCTGGATGCTGCAATTGATGTTAAACTAACATCTGTTAAAACTCATTTCCAGCGATTTGCAGATTTTAACTTTGACGATCCTGCACGAGAGTTTGAAACCGAAGAGATTAATATTTTTGAAGGGAAAGTAAATGAAAACGGAATTGCTAATTTCCAAACAAAGATAAGCACTCGTTCCAATGCACCTGGTATGTTAAAAGCAACATTCATAACCAGGGCATTTGAAGAAGGCGGCGATTATAGTATCGATCAGATGACCATACCATATGCACCTTACCCTTATTTTGTCGGACTAAAAACTCCAAAAGGAGATAAGGCAAGGGGAATGCTGCTAACCGATGTAGATCATACAGTAAATGTTGTAAGTGTTGATGCAGAAGGAAAACCGGTTGAGCGCAAAAACATTGAAGTAAAACTTTACAAAGTAAACTGGAGATGGTGGTGGCAAGCCGGCGACGATAATTTGGCTTCGTATGTTGGAAGATCACACAATACGCCACTTATGACTAAAAAGATTTCTACCAACGAAGAAGGTATTGGAAGTTTTGATTTTCAAATTAAATATCCCGATTGGGGAAGATATTTTATCAGAATCACAGATCAAAACGGGCACAGTTCAGGAAAAATTATTTACGTAGATTGGCCGGGATGGGCAGGAAGGTCGCAGGATGAAAACCCGGGTGGTGCAAGCATGTTGATGTTTGCTGCTGATAAAAAAGAATACCAGGTTGGTGAAAAAGTTAAGGTTACATTCCCTGGAGCTAAAGATGGCAGAGCACTTGTTAGTCTCGAAAATGGATCTAAAGTGATTGGTTCTCATTGGGTTGAAACACAAGAAGGCGAAACCGTTTTTGAGTTTACTGCCACAGAACAAATGTCTCCTACAGTATATGTAAATATAACTTTATTGCAAGCACATGCAAATACAGCTAACGATTTACCAATCAGGTTATATGGTGTTATTCCGTTAAAAGTGGAAGATCCGCAAACTATTCTAAACCCTGTTTTAAATATGCCCGATGAGCTGTCGTCTGAGCAGGAATTTACCATCGAAATTTCTGAGAAAAATGGTAAAGAAATGACTTATACCATAGCCATAGTCGACGAAGGTTTATTGGATCTAACCAGGTTTCCAACACCCGACCCCTGGTCTGATTTTTATAAACGCGAAGCGCTGGGCATTAAAACATGGGATGTTTACGATATGATACTTGGTGCATACGGCGGTAAAGTAGAACAAATATTTGCCATTGGTGGCGATGAAGAATTATCGGATAAAGGAAAGAAAAAAGCAGATCGTTTTAAACCCGTTGTAAAATACCTGGGGCCATTTGATCTTAAAAAAGGTAAATCGGCAAAACATGAAGTAAAAATGCCTAAATACATAGGAGCAGTTCGAACCATGCTTGTTGCCGGAAGAGAAGGTGCTTATGGATCGGTCGATAAATCTACTCCGGTTAAAAGTCCGTTAATGCTATTATCAACTTTACCAAGAGTTTTGAGCCCAACCGAAACAGTAAAAATGCCTGTAACGGTTTTTGCGATGGACGAAAAGATAAAAAATGTAATTATTAAGGTAGAATCGAATGATTTAGTTGAACTGGTAGAATCCAATAAGCAAACGATTACATTCAATCAAATTGGCGATCAGGATGTTACTTTTGAATTAAAAGTAAAAGAGAAGCTGGGCATTGCAAAAATTAAAATCTTAGCAGAATCGGGAACTGAAAAAGCCGAATACGAAATGGAATTAGACGTTCGTGTTCCAAATCCGAAAGTAAGCGATGTATATGCAGGTGTAATTCAGCCAGGTGAAAGCTGGAATCAGGATTTTAAGGTATTTGGAATAGAAGGAACAAACGAAGCAGTGCTCGATGTTGCGAATATCCCGCCCATTGACTTTGGCCGCAGGTTAAAATTCTTGATAAGATACCCGCACGGATGCATTGAGCAAACCACATCATCAGTATTTCCACAATTGTTTTTAGGAAAAGTAATGGATATTAGTGATGAAATGAAAGATAAAATACATAACAATGTAACAGCTGGAATTAACAGGTTAAAAACCTTCCAGCTTTCGGATGGTGGATTAGGTTACTGGCCGGGAGCAACAGAAGCAAATGCCTGGGGAACATCTTATGCAGGGCATTTTGTGTTAGAAGCTGAAAAATTGGGTTATGATTTACCGATCGGGTTTAAAAATCATTGGTTGTCATATCAACAAAACGAAGCTAATAACTGGAAATATAATGGTTATAAATATTCGTTATTGATTCAGGCTTACCGATTGTATACATTAGCTTTGGCAGGGGAACCAGAAATTGGAGCTATGAATCGTTTAAAGGAAATGCCAAATTTGAGTTTGCAGGCAAAATGGAGACTTGCAGCGGCATATGCTTTGGCAGGGAAACCGGAAATTGCCGAGCAGATGACGAATACCTTGGAAACTAATGTAGCAGATTATAAGGAGCTTTCATATACCTATGGTTCGTCAACTCGGGATGAAGCAATGATTCTGGAAGCACTCGTATTAATGAAAGATAATGAAAGAATGGTTCCTTTAATTGATAAACTTTCCAAACAGTTATCTTCAGAGACCTGGATGAGCACGCAAACCACTGCATACTGCCTGGTTTCATTTTCTAAACTGTTGATGGGCGATACTTACGGCGATCGAATGTTGAAATATTCCTATGCATTTAATTCTGAAAAACCTGAAGAAATAGCATCGGATAAGAACCTGATACAACACCAAAAAACATTTATAAATACAAAACAAAGTAATGTTACTGTAACAAATAACTCTGAATCTGTTATGTATATCAGTCTGGCTGTTGAAGGAGTTCCTTTGATCGAAGATAGAAGTTCAGCCGATAACAATTTAAATATGAGCATTATATACAAAACACTTGAAGGAGATGTTTTAAGTCCGGAAAACATTGAACAAGGCACTGATTTTAAAGCTGAAATAACCATTAGAAATCCCGGAACAATGGGTGATTACAAAGAAATGGCATTGACACAAATGTTTCCATCTGGATGGGAAATACATAACACCAGAATGTTTGGCGGCCGGTCAGTTCACGAAAAAGATATTCCTACGTATCAGGATATTCGCGATGATCGTGTGTTAACTTATTTCGACTTGAAAGCCAACGAGTCAAAAACATTTGTGGTTTTGTTAAATGCGGCATATCGTGGTGATTTTTATTTACCGGCCATTTATTGCGAAGCAATGTACGATAATAACATTAACGCCAGAATTCCTGGTAAACAGGTAAAAGTTTATAGAAATAAATAAACAGAATTTAATATAAGATTTGATGGCACAATTCCCTGTGCCATCTTCTTTTTTCATTTGAACGTAATTTGGGAATGAAAATAAAATGGATTCCTGCGAAAGCAGGAATGATTCATATTCTTCATTCCTGACGAAGTGAATCGCAGATCAGGAATCTATTTATTTATAATGAAAAAGCAATATTATTTATACATATTATCGAATAAAAAAAATGGAACCTTATATACAGGTTTTACCGATGATCTTGAAAGGAGAATGAGAGAGCATAAAATGAAAGATGTGAATGGTTTTACTAAGAGATATTATTTAGATAAATTGATGTATTTTGAGAAATATGATACTTCTAATGAAGCATTTTTGCGAGAAAGAAGGATAAAAAAGTGGAAACGAGCCTGGAAGATAGCTTTAATTGAAAAAGATAACCCTGAATGGAAAGATTTATCAAAAGAATGGGAATAATGGATTCCTGCTTTCGCAGGAATGATTTACATTCTTCATTCCTGACGGAGTGAAACGTAGATCAGGAATCTATTTTAAAGTGATATGATTAAGTTTAAATATATAATTTTCATATTGATAATAGTAAAGAGCTCTTACTCTCAGGACTATTTGTTACCAATTGATTGCGGTGATCGAAGAGACCTATCTTTAATCAAATTGACTTCGATTGGCGATTTTGGTATTATGCGCAAGGCAAGACCCGGCATTCCTGAGCATTATCATACAGGAATAGACATTAAAAGGCCTAAACAAAACTATAAGGAAGAACCAATCTATTCAATCGGCCAGGGTATTGTTTTGAGTGTTCGTGATGATGGTCCGTATGCTTTAATAATTATTGAACACAATAACAATGGTAATACTTTCTGGACAGAATATGAGCATGTTGCAGGCATAAAAGTCGAAGTAGGGGACTTTGTAACAGAAAAAACCCAGATAGCACGATTTATGAATTCAGATGAATTAAATCAATATGGTTGGCAATTTGATCATTTTCATTTTGAAATTTTAAAAGTACCGCCAATGAGAATAGTTCCTAAAGAATCTCAGCCACAGTATATTTACAATACATTCAATTTAATTTGTTATACGATGGATGATTTGGATTATTATTATTTTAATCCAATTCCTTTCCTAAAACAGTTAATTTACTAATTGATTATGCATAAAAAATACAAAATCATATTATTTTCTCTTTTACTGTGCATACTATTATTTATTTTAATGCCAATAAAAAATCCACAAAGGCCTTATTCAACGGTTCTTTACTCGAATAATGGGAGTTTATTAGGCGCAAAGATTGCATCCGACGAGCAATGGCGATTCCCTGAACTCGACTCTGTTCCTCATAAATTTAAACAATCCATAATCTATTTTGAAGATCAGTACTTTTATAAACACCCGGGAGTTAATCCATTATCGTTGCTCAGAGCACTAAAACAAAACGTAAAGGCAGGTAAGATTGTTAGTGGCGGAAGCACAATTACAATGCAATTAATACGAATTATCTACGATAATCCCAATCGAACAATATGGCAAAAAAGTAAGGAAACTGTTAAAGCTTTAAAACTGGAGTTAAAATATTCAAAAGAAGAAATTTTAAAAAAATATGCTTCAAATGCACCATTTGGTGGTAATATTGTTGGATTGGAAGCAGCGGCATGGCGATATTATGGCCGAAATCCGGATCAGCTTTCGTGGGCAGAATCGGCCACATTAGCCATATTACCCAATGCACCATCGCTGATTCGACCGGGAAAAAACATGCCCGATCTGTTAAGAAAAAGAAATTTTATTTTACATAAATTGCTTATTAATAATATAATAGATTCCACCGAGTATGAATTAGCTTTAATGGAGAATTTACCCCAAAGGCCACATAATATACCCCGAATTGCACCACATTTACTGGACAGGTTGGCTTTAAGTAATCGTGAAGAAAAAATACACTCTTGTATTGATTATCAATTACAAAAGAAGGTAAATCGAACCGTAGAAAGGCATTATAAAATATTATCAAAGAATGAAATTCATAATCTGTCAGCCATTGTAATAAAAATTGAAACTGGAGAAGTGTTGGCCTATGTAGGAAATACAAATATCGAAAACGTTGAAAATCATGGTAATTCTGTAGATATAATTACTGCACCGCGCAGTTCAGGTAGTATTTTAAAGCCATTCTTATACGCTTATATGCTCGATAATGGTGAGATTCTCCCGGAATCACTTGTGCCCGATATACCAACCCAAATGAAAGGATATTCGCCTAAAAATTATAACCTGGATTACGATGGAGCTGTACCTGCATCGAAAGCTTTAGCACGCTCACTAAATGTTCCGGCAGTGCATATGCTACACGAATTTGGTGTTGGGCGTTTTTTGGATTACTTAAAGAAAATGAACTTTCAATATATCACCGAATCGAGCGAATATTACGGTCTTTCATTAATTTTAGGAGGTGCCGAAGTTTCGTTATGGGATTTGGCTGGATCTTACGCCAGTTTTGGACGAATTTTAAATCACTTCAATTTGAATAGTTCTACATACAATCAGAATGACTTTCATGATCCAATCTTATTAAAGGATAATTTGCAAAGATCCTATCCCAAAGATCTTACCGAAAACAAGCAAATAATAAGTGCAGGTTCCATTTGGTTAACTTTAGAAGCATTATTAAAAGTAAATCGCCCAAACAATGAGTTGGGATGGGAATCGTTTTCTTCATCTCATAAAATCGCCTGGAAAACAGGAACAAGTTTTGGATACAGAGATGCATGGGCTATTGGCATTAATAAGGAATATTTGGTAGGAGTGTGGGTCGGAAATGCCGATGGGGAAGGGCGTCCGGGGCTAATTGGAACAGTAGCTGCTGCTCCGGTTATGTTCGATCTATTTGATTTATTGCCATATTCTGACTGGTATGATAAACCATACGACGATTTAATAAAAGTTCCCGTGTGCAAAGAAAGTGGATTCAGAGCTTCTCATTTGTGTGAAAATATTGACTCTGTTTACATTCCGGAAGCGGGTTTAAAAACACAAGCATGCCCGTTTCATCACTTAATTCATTTAAGTAAAGATCGAAGGTACCGGGTAAGCAGCAAATGCGAAAAGCCTGCGAATATAATGCACGAATCGTGGTTTATATTGCCGCCTGCATGGGAATGGTATTATAAAAGAAAAAATCCATTATATAAAACATTACCGCCATATAAAGCCGGTTGCGACGAGAAAAATGAAATTAGTATAATGGAATTTATTTATCCACTGAATGCTTCAAATATTTATATTCCAAGAGATTTGGATGGAAAACTACAAATGGTTGTGTTTGAAGTGGCACACAGATACCCAAACAAAATGCTTTTTTGGCATTTAGATGATCAATATTTGGGAACTACAAAAGAATTTCACCAAATGCAGTTTTATGCCAACGAAGGTACTCATATTTTAACGGTTGTTGATGAAGATGGTAACAGCATAAAAAGGCAGATCAGGTTTGTTAGTAAATGATAAAAATTTTGTATGATGTAATACTAATTAAAATACCAAAACCAAATTGGAACAATAATTGTTTTAATGATGAAATAAATCAAGAAATCAATATGAAATTATACATTTATAATTAGGTTTTTATTATTTTCATCATTATGACTATATTGAACAAACAGGTATTCAGTTTATTACTAAGATTTTAATACAATTAGATATGAATAAAAAAATTTATTTAATTACCGTAGCAGTGCTTTTATTATACTTTCCGGGCAAAGCACAGCAAGATACAACAGATCTGTTTTATCAGATGAATAAAAGGTACGAGAACACCATGCGAGAAATGGATGATCGTTATCTGCAGACCAGAGAACAAATGCAAAAGGAATACGATGCTGTTATAAGCAGAATGAACGCAGAGTTTCAAAGGTATCTTAAATCCGACTTTAAAGAATATGATAAATCTACGGCAGAAGAAAAACCTAATACAGAACCTAAACCTGTTGAGCAACCCAAATTTGAACCAAAGGAAGAAAAATCAGAACCTGTAACTGCCGAAACTCCAAAAGAAGAAAAGGCAGAACCTATAATTACAGAGATTCCAGCAGAAGAAATGGAAATAGAACTTATAGATGCAGCTTCAAACTCATTAGCACCTATTACCAATGAACCAAAAGATGCAAATAGCTATGCACAGGATTTAAGTATCGACTTTTTTTCTGGTAAAGTAGATCTTAGTATCGACTCTCGAATGAAAAACCTGCAACTTAATGCAGTCGATCCTGAAGCATTTGCAAAATACTGGAAGGACTTTACTCAAACCTATTACCAAACCTATATCGTATCAGTAACAAATTATGCTAACCAAACTAATTTGAACGATTGGGGAGTTTACAAGTTGATGGAGATTACTGCTAAAAAGCTCTTTAGCTCGGTTAACAATCAAAATATGTGGATGTGGGCAATGTTAAACCAAGCCGGCTACAGAGTGAAAATTGCTTATAATCAAAACCAAACGGCATTATTATTACCAATTATCCAAGAAGTTTATGAAAAGCCTTATTTTATTATTAAAGGCACTAAATACTATATCCTGGATGATATTAATAGTAATAAATTACTAACTTATTCTGAAGATTTTGGATTGGCTACAAAAACAATAGATTTGTATTTACCAAATAGCCTGAATTTTAGCGGAGAAGATAACTATATTGTAAAAAGTACACATTTACCTGAAAAAACTGAACCTATAAAACTAAAAATAGACAAAACCACCATTGGATTTTTGGCAAGTTATCCACAAACTGAAAATTCAGTCTACCTGAATGCTGCAATGTCAAACAGTATAAAAGAAACACTTTTAGAAGCTATACAAGCTCAAATAGAAGGGAAGTCTGAAGCCGATGCGGTGAGTTATTTATTGAACTATTTGCATCATTCTTTCGAATATAAAACAGATAATGATCAGTTTGGCAAAGAAAAAACCTTTTTCCCGGATGAAATATTCTATTATCCATATTCAGATTGTGAAGATAATACCGTTCTATTTACTAAGCTGGTAACCAGCTTACTCGGACTAGATGCTGTGGCTGTATCTTATCGTGATCACATGACTGCTGCAATTGCCTTTAGTGAAGCTATTGAAGGACATCAGTTTATGGTCGATGGGAAAGCTTATACCATTTGTGATCCAACGTATATAGATGCACCCATAGGTTCAATCATGCCAAAATATAAAGAATATTTTCCACATATCACTAAAATAAATAACAACAGTAAGCTGAATAATATGTGGCAGCATATTACTCAAACAATTGAAAAAAATAATAATGGTAAAATCTTTATAAATAATCGAGCCATTTCTGAAAATGGAAACTTTATAGTTTCAGGTTGGTTTAATGATGATATTTATATCAATGGAAGATTTTATACTCCATTTAATGGAACACGCGATTTATGGTTTGCCACATTTAGCAAAGTGGGTAAACTAAAATGGTTTTTTCCAGTTGAATGTTCTGGAAATAGCTATACACAAGCCATAGCAGTTGGTAGGAAAGGAGAAGTATATGCGCATATAAATTACAATGGTACAATTAATGCAAATCATCGTAAATTGTTCACTAGTGATGTTACATCTCAACTGATTCTTGGTATATCAGCTAATGCAGATGTAGTTTTTCACGAAAATATTAGCTTACAAACGGAAGAAAATGATAAAATTGCTTTTTATGTAAAATATAAACCTGATGGTACAAAAGTCGATTTGGTTTCATTTCCATTAGATGAAATACACTTTGATTCTGAAATCATAGTTGATCCATATAATGATATTGTTGTACGAGGAGTAATTGGAGAAATTGAAGGGCTAACTAGAGAAGTTCCAAAACAAGTAGCTAGTGCATCTTTTAGTGCTGAAAATCAGATTGATGCTTATATAGACGAGTATAAAAAGCTTGCCTTTGAGCCGAAAACTACAGGTATATTTGCATCATTAAAACTACTTTCGCAAAACGGTGGAAGCATTTCAGGAGAAGTGGTCAGAAATCTTTTAAATAAACACAATCCGCAATTTCAGAAAAACAACCCAAGCATATACAAAAGCCTTTCAAGTATGCAATTTGTGATAAATAAAGGCGGTATCGTAAAAATACAAACAGAAAGCGGTAAGGATATATCGTTATCTGCTATGAAAATCAGAAATAACAGTAATATGCAAATAGTAAAAACTTCTGAGAATTCATATAAGGTTGCTTTCTTAAATGGAGTTGAAGTCGGCAAAGCTATTGTTTGGTATGATTTGAATCATATTGATTTAAATAGCAAAGGTCAAATTATTTTTGATTACGATGATGATCACACCAAAAAAGAAATGGTGATATCGGATATCATTGATTGATGATTTTGATCTTTTATTGAATTCTATTAATACTTGTGGGCAATTTTTAACTCGATGAGAATTGAATATTTGAAATCTTATTCATTATACAGCATAAATATTGAATGATTATAAAGTATAATATTTTAGCAATGACTATTTTAACTTAACTCAATTAAGAGTTCAACTTAACTAAACCAATTATTGTAAAAAGGAAAAATAGAAACTTTAAATTGTCCAATTTGATTTTGAAGACATATAGTTGCACAAGTAGAATTGTCCAATTTAATATCATTATTAAAATACTGTTTTACAATTCTATGAATACATAACTTAAAAATATATCTACTTCTTTTTATTATTTTAAAACCTAAATTTATCTACTACTTAAAATCTGTATTATCTACTAGTTATTTAAAACTACCTTCATTGATCAGAAGTAAAAAATAATTCTATTTTTGTATATACCTAACATTTAATAAAAATGATATGAGAAACCTAAGCATTATTCTGGCTTTACTAGTATTGATCAGTTGTAACTCTAAAACTGAAAAAAAAGAAAGTGATTTAACTAAAGCTAAATCTGAAGAAGTTAAAGAAATTGAGAAGCCAAATACTCCACCAGAAACTGAACAAATTGAAGATGACACTCTTTCGGTTCAAGATCGTCGATTAGCAGATGGAAAATTTCATAGTCATATTAAGCTTGAGTTTGCTCAAGTATTTACTGAAGTAACCGAATTAAATCAAATCAGTATTTTTGATACGGTATGTGCTGTTGCAGTTATTCCTGATACTACGTGGATTAATAAGCAACAAGATGAAATGGGTGACGACTGGAATGAAGTAGTAAGTGACAATCAATATTATGAATATATAGCTAGAGAAACACTTGATAATCATAATATTCAAAGTTTTTTTGCTCCAAGAGAAAAGCAATACGTTAAGTTTATAAAATCTGATAATACAAGCTTCATACTTGACTTAACTAAGATGGAAGATGCCTGGGGATTGATTCTATTTAATGGGAAAGATAATCCCGTTTTATGGAGTAGCACTGATATAGACAGTGAATTAAAAGAAATTTATAAAAAATAGCTTCAAATAAAGCAAATTAAAAGAATTTAAAATTTAAAATAATACTCTAATGAAACAATTAATTACATTATTCTTTATTCTGATTTGTTATACATCATTTGCACAAAACGAATCAATAATAGAAGCTCATAATCTTATTGAAAATAAGAAATACGAATCAGCTTATAAGGTTTTAGACAAGGCAGATCCTAACAATGTGAATCCAGATATTGTTATCGAAAAAGTAGATCTGTTTTTAAAGTATTTTGCAACAAGCATGATGCATCAATTGTTTGCAATTACTGACTTAGAAGAAGATCAAGACATATACGATGTTCGTGGCAAAGAAGGTCAATATGCAATGTTTATGTTTCCAGCAGATTCTATACTTCTTGGTTTAATTGAAAAGAATCCAAACAATTATAAACTGCACAAACATCTTGGTTATTTTTATCATGAAGTTCACTTGAAATATGGTGGAAATTGGTTGCAGCCTGATTCAGTCTTAATTAATTCCATATTAAATCATTACAAATTGGCTTATGAAAATGGAATTTATGATTACTGGTCACTTTATGGAATTGGATATAGTTTGGTTATGTTAGAAAAGTATAGTGAATCAATCAAATTTTTTGAAGAGTCGATCAATCTAAAGTCAGACTATGCAACAAGTTATTACAATTTGTCTTATTCTTATCTGTATCTAAATGATCGAGAAAATGCAATAAAGAATTCAAAAAAAGCATATGAATTATATGAAGATCCAATGTACAAAGCTGATGCAGCCAGGATTGTAGCCGTTAGTTATTATGAGCTAGAGCAATACGAGAATGCATTAGAATTCTATCGAATTTGCAACGATATTGATCCTAACAATTACTACACATTAAAACCATTATTATCAGTTGAAGTACTCTTAAACAATGAAAAGTATAAGGAAAGAACAAAAGATTTCTTTTTGTTAGCACCTGAAAATCCTACCATTTATCAGAATTTGATGGAAATATATTGGAAGAATGAGAAGCAAAATGAGCTTATTGAATTACTGGAATCATTAAAAACAGAGTATCAATCAGAGAATATGATATACGCAAACCTATTTTTCTACATTGCTGTAATACAATACGATAGTGAGAATTTTGAAGATTCAAAAGTAAATTTTGAAAAATCAAAAGAGATCTTTTCTAATATTTTCGAGCCAGATCATGGTGTTTTCAATGCGATAGAATCTTATCTGAAGGAATTATAAGGACTAATACTAATCTTATGAAAAGGCTAACTATTATACTATTCTGTTTATTATCTACTTTGGTTTGGAGTCAATCGAATCAGAAGATTCAGGATGCAAAAAAGTCAGAATCAGTATTTATTAAAGATTCATCAAAAACTCCAAGTGATTCTATTAGACTATGTAGTAAAAGTGATACTTCTAAAATTGATGGTCCGTTAATGATATATGATGGTAAAATTATACCTAACGGAGATTTAAAAGACATTGATCCAAGTAATATTGCAGAATTGGAAGTACTAAAACCTGACAAAAATAATTTTCCTGATTCTTTAAAGGAAATAGGAAAATATGGTGTTGTTATTATTAAATCATATGACTTTATGGCTAAGAGATGGTATAAGTCTTTGAATAGTATATTGATGTCAGACGAGTTGGATGAAATTATTAATAGTAGTGAATTCAATTATAGAGAATACAGTGTATTGTTAGATAATGAATATTTAAAGGAAAATTTCTTTTTAGATGATAAATTAAAGGAACTTGATACTGAATCAATAAAGGTATATTTTGAAAAAATAAATGATGTTCAAGCAGGGGCTAAAGGCTATCTATATATTGAGACAAGTAATTATGATCCTTGGAAGTCATGGGATGAAAACTATCAATTAATTGATTATTCTAATTTAATTGAAAAGGAAAAATATTATGCTGACAGTATCGAACAAAATCCTGAAATTCCACAATATTTCTTTAGAACAGGAGCATATAAGGTTATTGGTACTTATTTAGGTAAGAAAAGATCAATTAAAGAAGATGTATTATCTTCAATGAAAAGGGTTTATAAATTAACTATTGGGGATCCATCCGAATTGGATGAACTAGTTGGAAAAGAAGTGCTATTTGAATTAAATGGAAATAAAGTATGGATGCCCATTCAAAAGCAGTTAGAATCATTTTTAAAGGATGAAATTCAGAAAGGATCTCAGGTTATATTGTATTGTTTCTTTTTAAATGAACACAATAATGATAATACGCTTTATAATACGTTATTAATTTCAGAGTTTAGAAGTGAATAATAATCCTGTTCATATTCTTTATATCACTATCGCTTGTTTAATTTGGATAGGCTCTTTTTTTGGAGAAATTATGAGTTTACAACCTTTCTCCATGATTGGAATGGTTATTTCTCCTATAATTTCCCTTTATGGTGTATTTCTATGGTTACGATATTATAAAAAAGCAAAGGGATATTATCCTAATATTTTTAGAACAATTAGACCAAAGAAAATAAATCCTATTACAGGTTTGGATTTTGTTTTCAGTAATGTATTAGAATTATGGACATTAATAATTCATTTTTGGATGTTAATGGTATTGTTTGCTTTCCTTACATTTGTTCAATCTAAAGCCTTTAAAACCACGAAAGAATATTGTAAAACCCAATCTGAAATAATAGAAAAAACTGGTAAAATAAAGTATTTTGGAATACTTATAGGTGGAACTATCAAAACATATGGAAATGATGGTGAAGCTGATATGCACTTTACAATAATAGGTGAAAAAGGAAATTTTAAAGCTAAATCAGTGCTTTATAGAGATGATAATGAATGGGAAGTTATTAAAGTAGAAATAAAAGAATAACTATATAGAATTTTAAAAATGATTCTATTTTTGTATTGATCTTATTAATACCATAAATGATATGAGAAATCTAAGCATCATTCTAGCGTTATCATTATTAATCAGTTGTAACTCAAAGACTGAACAAAAAGAAAGTAATTCGATTAATGCTAAGGCAGAAGAAGTAAAAGAAACTGTCCAAGCAACCGAAAAATCAGCTGAAATTAAAGATAGCAAACAGCCTAGAACAATTAATAGTTATTATGAGTCTAGTGAATCTATTTTATTTAGTGAAATTCAGTGGTACAAACCTGAATATGGAAATGTAGAAATCTTTAAAGGTATAAATGATGGCTTAATGAGTTATATTTTATTCGACTACATCCTAGAAAATCACATAGATAGATATAGACATAGAAAAGATCCTAGAGATACTATTTCGATTGATTTGAAGGATCAAAGTTTTAGTTATCATAGAATTTTTGCAAGTGATGTTACGCAATACGATATTGAAATAAATAAAATAAATTCTTTTCATCGTTTAGGATTTGGTGCTGAAGAAGAAATGTCAGATGAAGAAATCCAAGAATTTAAAGACGAGCATAAAAGAAGGTTAGATGCTGTTCCCGAAAGCCTTAAAAATATAATTATCACTGAACGATTTATTGTTAGGGGAAGCTGGGATTATAAAAAGTTAAAAGGAGATTCCCTTACATTTTCAATTACAGCAGAATCATATTTTGCCGATGCTAATACATATGGTGCTTATGGTGAATTTGGACCATATTATACTGATAAAATACATGAAATGATAAGTGTTGATCTGTTTGAAATGATGAATGGTTTGGGGCAAAGTAAGAAATTCAACGAAACTGACCTTGAAATAATTGATAAGCAGGACCTAACATATATACGGAATCAGTTTTATGCTAGAAAAGGTTACAAGTTTAAAACTGAAAAAATGCAGAAGTTTTTTGGACCAAAACCTTGGTATAATGGTACACAGGATGATGTTACAGATCAACTTTCTGAGACAGAAATGTATAACATTTATTTTATAAAAGATATTGAAGAAGGTAAAAAGTGATTAGAGAGTCTGTTATATTAAAAATTTCATTACCTGTAATATTTCTTATCTCTTTCTTTCTGCATTTCGTTGCATTAAATCAAACCCCTTTTGCAAATGGATGGGATGGATATTATTACATAATGCAATCATTCACTTTCATTGAGAAAGGAGCAATGCGTTCACCCGATTATTCTTTAATTTATCCTTGTTATATTCTATTATCATATATTACTAAAGATTACATACTTGCATTTAAAATAGGTAGTGCTATTTTATCTGGTATATTAACAGTTTCAGCTTTTTTTATATCTAGTAAGCTTACCAAGAATATTTTTACATCCTTTTTAGTTGTCGCTTTTTTACTATTTAGCCCAACACTCTATTATTTCACTGCACAGTTTCCAAAGAACCTACTAGGCGTAATTTTTTTCGTATGGTTTATTTACTTTTTAAATGAAAGGAAGCTACTTTGGACAGGTGTATTCTTTTTACTTGGATTTATGACTCATCGTATGATTGGGGGATTATCCGGCATTATACTTTTGATTGGCATATTAAAAGGGTTTAAATTCAAATTATTATTACCATTTGTGGGTATTGCTTTATTAATAGCGTTTATACTACCTGGTATCATTCATATTGCAGATTTTGAAAGATTTAACAACTTAATATCAGAGAGTTTATATATACCACCATTGCAACTAATTGATTTTTTCGGATGGGATAAAATGTCTCTTGTTTGGAAAATTGAAATAATACTTCTTTACATAGCTTTTCTTGTATTCTTAGGAATAAAGCTTATTGAAATAATTAAAAACAAAAGAATTGATGATGCTAGCTTATTTTTAATTGCAGCCTTAATGATATTGAGCTTGCCAATATATACTTTTTCAAAAGCAAGTATTGGTTTCAGGTTTTATGTAACTTTTAATATATTAAGCATTCTAGCTATTCCTTATTTGGTCAAGAATTTTCGTAACTACGTGCAAATTATATTAATTGCTATTTTGTTATTAATATCAACCTTTTCATTCAAAACTTATAATCCAGATAAGTTTGATCCACCATATAGTAGTTATTTCATTACAATGGATAATGCAAATATATATTTGAAAGGTAAAGAAGCAGAACTAATTATTGCACACCAAGCTTTAGCTCAAATTGTAATAATCTATTCTGATTACGATGCAACAAACTGGCAACCTATTGATTCAACAAAATATGAATCTGTCTGGAGAATTGCTTCAAATATCAAATACTATTATTTTAAGAAGTACTTAGATGAAGAAGATCTTATTGATCTTAAGCATCTACAAGGTGAGTATTATCTTTTAAGAGAAGATAAATGGCAAAAATTTTATATGAAGATTCTTGATTCGGATAATCAGGATTTAATTGAAAAGATTGGGTTATGGAATCCTGTGAAACCCAAACCTGAATACTTATTAAAAAGAAGAAGTAAAGACTATATACATTAAAAATGCAAAAGTTACTGATCATATCATCCATTATATTGTTGTTTTTAAGCTGTTGTAAACAAAAAGAAGCAAAAAACACACAAGAACTAGTAAAAGAGCTAAGTAGGGAAGAAATCATTGAAAATAAGCTAAAAAATGCCTATCCAGATTTTATCGCAGGAATTAAGGATAATCAGTTAATGTGGACTGATAGTACTAAAATGATATTTGATGATAACATACTGAATAAATCACATGATTCGCTACTAAACTTCCCTGATATCGAAGATCAGTTTTTTTATAAGTATCCTATGGATTCTAACTATATAGATATTTTATTTCAAAATTACGATCCTGGCAGAATCAGAAATGATGCTTTCCTAAAAAAGATGTATGGAAATACTGAAAAAGAAGTTAAAGAAAATCTTGTTGAAATAATTTGGCTGCCAAGTTCTGATAGTTCTAAGCTGTTAGTTTCAAGAATAAATGGAATTGATAAGAAATTAGAGCAAATATCACAAGAACTTGATAATTTACCAGATGAACTTAAAAAGTTTGTTATTAAGCCCGCTGGCACGTTTAAATGGCGTGTTATAAGCGGCACTGATAGATTAAGTGCTCATAGTTTTGGAATTGCAATTGATATTAATGTTGAATACTCCAATTACTGGAAGTGGGATGTTGATTCTAAAAAGGAGTTTAAATATAAAAATAAAATACCTTTACAGATTGTGAAAATATTTGAAAAACATGGGTTTATATGGGGTGGAAAGTGGTATCATTACGATACAATGCATTTTGAATATAGACCAGAATTAATTGATTAGAATATGCCTAAATACGAAAATAAATGTCCTGTTCATAATGAAATTGATGTATATACACAATGTTCATTTAACTGTATATATTGTATATCTCAAACTAAAGAATTAAACTCAAGCATAGATATAGTTCAAGAGATAGAAAAAATAAAATCTTTAAATTCGAATAGTAATCCATTTTATCTTTCACCTTGGACAGATTGCTATGATTATGAAGAAAAAGAAAAGGGTTTTACAAAAAGGATCTTAACTGCTCTATCAGATAAAAAGATACCATTCTTTGTAATTACTAAAAGTCCATTGGTATTGAGGGATATAGACTTATTTAAGAATAAAGAAAATACTTTTATTGCAGTTTCAATTAATTCTTTAAATGATGAATTAACAAAGCAATTAGAACCAAATGCACCAACAGCAACTGAACGAAAGGAGCTAATAGAAAAATTGGTAAAGATTGAAGGTTTAAAAACTGTTGTTAAGATTGATCCAATTATACCTGGACTTACAGATAGTAATAATCTTGAAAATTTAATTGATTGGTTGTGTGAATGCAAACCTGGTGCAATTACTGCGGAAACATTGCGAATTTCAATGAAAATTCTAGACAATATGAAGAAGCATTTACCAGCTAGTATGATTGAAGATATGATGCAGTATTATCCTGATTTATCTGATGTACCTACACATCCTTATATAGATTATCGGTTAAAAGTATTAAAGCAAACATCAGAACGGTTCCAAAAAGCAGAAATTAAGGCTTCATTTTGCAAAGCATCATTACCTGAGAGAATAACTGAATTTGATTGTAGGGGAGGCTACGAATATGATTACTAGGCTTTATTTAATGCCAACGCAAAACTGCAATTGTGATTGCACTTATTGTTATATTCCACATTCTGAGAGAATAAAAAAGTGTGATCATGATAATTTACGTTCGGTTGTAAATAAATTCATGGATAATCTTGATGAACAAAACTATTACAAAGACCCTGAAATTAGATTTATTGGTGGAGAACCGTATATTGACATTAATTTCATTTTAGAATTATCAAATTCATTTTTAGATCGTTTTAAAAATGGAAAGATCATAATTAATACCAATGGAACACTTATAAATAACGGAATTCTAGAATTAGTAAAAACTGAACATAGAAACAGGCTTATTCATATAGTCTCTTTAGATGGCATTGAAGAAATCCATAATAAAAGGAGAATATCAAGAAACGGGCAAAATACATTTGAAAAAACTGTATCAGGGATAAGATTGTTAAAATCATTGAATATGCCAGTTTATATTAACATGGTTTTAGATAATTATTCTGTAAATAAGCTCAATGATTTCATGCTTTATCTAAAAAGTGAATTGGATATTTATGAACTTTCAGTTTCCTTATTATTCAATCCAGACAATCCACTTTCAAATGAATTAAAATACGATCTTATAAAGAAAGCATACAATTTAGCAAAAGAAAATGGCATATTGCTGGGTGGACATCACAGATTGTTATTAGGATTAGAGAATCCTGATTTTATGTGTAATGCAGGAGATAAGACAATACTAATTTCAAGTGATAAGAAAATTTATGCCTGCCAAAGATTTGTTGGCAGAAAAGAAGCTGAGCTATTTAGTGCTAGTACAGATTTTAATACGGTTGCATGTGGTAAATGTGTTTCAAATGAGTGTTATTCACATGATAATAGACAACTCGGGAAGAAAATCTTTGAGCTATATTCAAATGGACTAAGTAGTTATCGTTCAGTTAATTCTTTAGATAAAGTTTTATTTGGTGTAATTTAAGTTAGGAATGATTAAATCTTTATCCGATTTTAAAGATAAAAAAGTTCTAATCATGGGATTAGGTACAAAGGGTGGCGGTGTTGAATCTGCTAGATTTGCCTATGAACATGGTGCAAAAATAACTATTACGGACCTTAAAGATGAAGAATCATTAAGAGAATCATTAAAGCTTGTTAAAGATATTCCAAAAGTATTAGTTTTAGGAGAACATAGAGAAACTGATTTTCAAAATCATGATATTATTATCAAGAATCCTGGAATAAAAGATTCGAATAATTACATAAAGAATGCATTAAAAAATGGTAAAGTTGTTGAATGTCCAATCGGTATTTTCTCAGAACTAAATTGTCGACCACACATTGGCATCACAGGAACTAAAGGCAAAAGCTATACTACCAGTTTAACTAATCATTTATTGTCATTCTTTGGAGTAAAAAGTGTTGCAGCAGGTAATAATTGTATTTCACCCTTGAGTTTTTTAGAAAAAGAAAATGATTTTGTTCTTGAATTATCTTCGTGGCAGTTAAGAGAACTTAACAAACATAAAAAGTCACCAAATATAGCATGTTGGCTCAACTTCTTTGAAGATCATCTTAACTTCTATAATGATATAGATGAATATTTTAACGATAAAAAAAACATACTAAAACATCAAAACAGTGATGATTATTGTATTCTCCCACTTAAGGAAAGTAAAATAGCTGGTTTGAAAACTAGATCAAAGAAAATCTTATTTACTAGCAAAGAATTAAAAGACAACGATTTACTAGATTGCTTCGCTGCATGTTATATTAAGGATGGTTATATTGAAATCAATCAAAATGGTACAGTAAGTAAATTAGTAGCTATAAATAAACTAGATGCTAAACTAAGAGTTTCTCATCATTTTGAATTAGTTATAGCAAGTCTTTGTATAACTTACTACTTCCTGAAAGAATATCACAGAAATATTGAAGTTAATGATGAATTGCTTTTAAATGCTTTGAATTCATATAACGGTTTAGAACATAGGTTTGAATTGTTGTATGATAACTCTAATGTAAAGATAATTAATGATTCAGCTGCTTCTACGCCAGAATCTGTAATCTACGCAATTGATTCCTGTGATATGCTTCCTTTAACGCTAATCTTAGGTGGTGGTGGGCATAAAAACCTTTCGTTTGAAAAGTTATCTCAAAGACTAGTTCAAGACAATATACATGTTGTTTTATACAGAAATGATAGTACTTCTGATATAATTTTAAAATTATTATCTAACCTGAAATACAATAATTATACTGTTATTAATTCGCTAAAAGAAGCTACTTTATTAGGATTAAATAAAGTTCAAGAAGAAAGTGGTACATTATTGCTTTCGCCTGGTTGCAGTGGTGCTCCATATTTTACCGATATGTTTGAAAGGGGTAATTTATTTAAGAAATTTGTAAAAGAACTCATAAATGGCAATTAGAATATTTGACATATTACTATCTCTTATATTGATAATAGTATTACTACCGATAATGTTGTTTCTATTAATTCTTTGTTCAGTATTAATTGAATTTCCACCACTATATGTTTCAAAAAGAGTAGGTAAGGGCAAAAAGGAATACACTCATTTCAAGTTCAAATCAATGAAATCAGGTCTAGAAATAGGAAGAGTATTCTTCGAGCAAGATCGTATTAATGGATTTGGAAGATTCATCCGAAAGTTTCATTTAGATGAACTTCCAGAGTTATTCTTAATCCTAAAAGGTACAATGAGTTTCGTTGGACCAAGAGCCTTACCATTGAAATTACTTGAAGGGTTAGACTATGAAAAAAGATGTTCAGTTTTACCAGGCAATACCTGTTTAGCACAAATTTGGCTATTAAAGAAAGGTCAACTAGACAAGCACTTACAACTTAGACTTGATAATTTGTTTGTTCAGAAAAGGTCTTTTAGATATAATTGTAAAATACTAATTGCAACTTTCAAAGCTTTATTAAATAGTAAAGAACTTGACTTTGATCCAAGTTTAAATAAACAAAGAATTACATATAAAAAGGATATCAGTTAACATTTTTATAAATCATTCTCAAAAATGGAATAAATGCCAAAGCTAGTAATACTATTAATCCTTGATGATCTTTTGCAAAGTCAGAACTGATTAAATAGTTAAAGAGCGTTATATAAACAATATCCCAATAGTCCAACTGGATATAGTCGTTCAACACAGTATGATTGGGGAAATTTCATAAGCTACTTGAATAAAGCAATTAAAGTTATGAAAGATATCAATAGAGATGATAGTATCAAAAATCAATACCGATAGGTTTGGAATAAGTTTCATGAAATAAAAAACAGAAACTAAAAAAGATATTGAATTGGAATTACTTTTAATGGAATATTATAAGATTGAGCAGTCTTAAAAAATAAACTCGCTGAGAATTGAATATTTGAAAATAATTTGAATATATGATCGTAAAACAGAAAGATCAGAAATTAAAATTAGACATTTTAACTTACCATTTTCGACAATTTAACTTATCTGCCACATATGCAACAT
>CAYVEW010000001.1:0-85357 GCA_964450375.1 uncultured Bacteroidales bacterium | reverse complement strand
CGGTTGGTAAACGATTATTAGCTCCGGGAATGAATGGCGAGCAGTCGTATTTAACTATAGTTGGCGTGTTAAATGATTTTAATTACGAATCTTTACATACCGATATTCGTCCCATTAGTATCTTGCTCCGCAAAGACAATGCAATTACGTTTATGTTAATTCGCATGCAGTCGGAAGATGTAGGCAATACCATTCGATTTGTAGAAAATAAATACAAACAATTTTTACCCGGTAATGATTTTGAATATTTCTTTCTCGACGATGATTTCGAAAAGCTATACCAGGCAGAAAAAAGAACAGCGCTGGTTTTTACAATATTCTCATTCCTTGCGATTTTTGTTGCCGGATTAGGTCTCCTGGGTCTAGCTGCTTTTTCAGTTGAAAAAAGAACCAAAGAAATCGGTATTCGTAAAGCTTTAGGTGCTGGGTTTATGAGTATACTAAATTTATTGTATAAAGAGATTTTAATCTTGTTAATTATATCATCTGTAATTGCGTGGCCCATATCGTATTATTTAATGAACGAATGGCTACAAAACTTTTCTTATAAAATTGATTTAACTTTTGCACCATTCATAATTGCTAGTATTCTGGCTTCCTTAATAGCTACTTTTACGGTTGGATCGCAAATAATCAAATCAGCTAATACCAACCCTGCACATGCTATACGATACGAGTAATAATTAATCACAAAAAAAGAAAGGACTTGTTATGTTAAAAGATTTATGTATTCCGATTCCCGGATTTGGCGAAAATGAAATTGCCGAGCTCCATTTGAAAGTGGGCGATCATAAGGTTAGCTACGACTTTCGGGTTGAGTCATTCCCATGGGATATTGAAGATGAACTAAACGGTGATACTGATGATATCACGCGCTCTCTTGCACGAATAAGCCGGTTAAAAAAGGCTATTCAGGATTATGATAAAAGCTGGGAGTTAATACAGATTTTTACTCCTGCCGATCATTCTAAATTCATCCAGGTGTTATATCGTAAAAAAATAAGTTAGTGTTTGATTGATCTTTAAAATTTAGTTGAAGGTATTTTTTGATGTAGATAGCTTATTTTATTAAATTTATTCATATTTATAAAATTAAACGATTTTGAAATGAAAAAACTAATTACATGTGCAGTGTTTATCATGTTTGCTGCAGTAGCTGTAACGGCTCAGGATGTTGAAAAAGAAAAACAGGAAATCAAGAATGTAATTCAAACTGCTTATGTGGATGGATTGCAAAATAAAGGGAATGTGGAAGATATTGAAAAAGGATTCCATCCCGGTTTTAATCTTTTGGGTGTTAGTAAGAATATGTTAACAAAGTACCCGATTTATAGCTGGATTGAATCATTCCAAAAAAGAAAAGAACAAGATCCTACACCACCTACCGACGAACAAAAAATAACCTGTAAATACTTGTCGGTTGATGTTACCGGAAATGCTGCCATGGCTAAAATCGAATTGCACCGTAACAACGAATTATTATTTACCGATTATCTTCAATTGTATAAATTCGAAGAAGGATGGAAGATTGTAAGTAAAATATATTACAGGCATTAATAGTTAGTGCTTTTATTTTAATGAGTATCTGAATTGATTCACAATTTGGATACTCATTTTTAGTTTGTTCCGTTATTTCCTAAATTCGTATTAAAATATAATAAAGATGAAAGTAAATAAAAGAGCATTAATTCGGTGGAAGGTTTATCTTGATCGTTCGAAAATGTATATCGGTTATATTAACCTTTTTATGATGGTTACCATATTTTTGGGGGCTATTAAAAATACGGAAATCGGAAAATTCCTTATTGCAAATGTTTACATTGCCATTCCGATACTGGTTATTTTGTTTATTGTATTTGCACTAATTCTAGGTTATTGGGACACGAAGCTGGGTATCCGTAGCGAAGAATTAAGAAATTTATCATCCGAAAACCCGGTGCAAATGGAAATGCTGCAAACAATCAGGGAAATAAAAGAAGAGCAAAAAAACATACTCGATAAGTTAGAGCAGTTAAAAACGAGAAGTTAAATGCTTTTATGCATCGCATGAACTTTTCACTCGTCTTTCAACTAAACCAAAATTAATAATTATGAAGAATTTATTTTTAACTTTTTTAATTGCATCTATTTCATTGGTTGGGTTTACTCAAGTAAGTGTCGATGCACAGGAAATTATTGAGAAACTGAATAGTGGACAAGCGGCACATTACGAAAATGTTAGCATTAAAGGAGATTTAGACTTTAGGCTAATTAACGATAAGGAAGAAGTAAAAGAGAAAATGGGAGTGATCTTCGATAATGATGTCACTTATAAATATCATGTAAATGCTCCTTTAAAATTCTCGAACTGCACATTTATAGGAAATATTATCGGTTATAATTACGATGATTTTAAAGATGAACTCCATATGGCAGTGTTTCACGAAAATGTCGATTTTGAAAAATGTACTTTTCGGGGCGATTTTCTGGTAAAATATACCGAATTCTTTAAAAAGGCTTCGTTCGCAGGAAATATTTTCGAAGAAGAATGCTTGTTTAAATATGCAAAGTTTAATTCTGCTATAGATTTTTCGAACTCCGTATTTGAAGAAGAAGCGAATTTTAAATACGCCAAATTCCCTGCATACACCAATTTTAGCAATTCAAAATTCAAAAGTGAAGCAAATTTCAAATACACGAATTTTGATGATAAAATTGAATTTAAAGCCTGCGAGTTTAAAGAGTTGGCAATTTTTAAATACACCGAATTCGACGAGTTTGTTGATTTTACAGGCTCTAAATTCCATTCCGAAGCGATATTTAAATACACCGAATTTCCGGAAGGTGTAAGTTTTAAAAATGCCTTTTTCGATGGTTTTGCCGATTTTAAATATGCAAAATTCGATAATCCTGTTCAATTAAATAATGTTGAGTTTAATGGATCTACTTCGTTCAAATATGCCGAAGTAGAAGGGAAAGAATTTGTTACTTATATCTTGCAGAATAATTAATCGAAGAAACGGAATTAAAAGAAGGAATTGTTTTAAAAGTAAATAAAAAAGTAAGCTGTAACAATTAAATAAGTTCAAGATTTACAGATCATAAAAAGGGCGGTAATTTATATTTGTTGAAACTTTTCTATGGTTTGGTACCGGCTCACACATAGCATGAGTGCGGGTTTCTGCCTTGTTTTGTTGTTCTCCGTTGAACAACTTAATGAAGATAATACTTTGTCAGCAAACCGCCAAAACCCTGCATTTAGGCTGATGTGTTGTTATCGGTTGTAAACTTTATTTAAAAGTATATCCTATAGATATTCCGCCAATTAATACCCAAAATTCAAAGTCAGGAAAATTGTTTAAGGGAGTAAATCCAGCTTTTAAAAATAATCCGCCTTCAGGATTTTGATATCTGTATCCTAACCGTAACGCAAATATAAACACATTTTCATTTTGACTTTCTTTAAATTTTTTACTATTAAAATAAGTAAGTCCAGTTCCTAATTCAAGAAAATGCTTGTTTTTAGAAATTGAATATAATCCCGAAAACTCAACAGGTATTCCAAAAATACGAGATTCATTATTATTGAAATTTTCAAAATAATTTACTCCAATTCGAGCAGAACCTTTAATCTTATTCGAAAAATCAAATAACCTGTCATAATTTATTGAATATACTATTCCATTTCCACCAACTTCCAAAAAAATGGAGTTCTTCCTAAGTTTTGTGCAATATTCAGATTGGGCATTAGCATTCTGAATATTAAAACACATAATTAATAGTATGGTAATTTTTAAAAACACTTTTCTCATAGTTAATTGTCTATCTGGCAAATAAATTTTATTACCGCTAACTTAAAATTTTTAAATAACTTCTTTTATAAAGGTAAATCAATTACAACGCGGGTACCCGATGCTATACCATATTGGTCGTATAAGTCGATGGTTTCTGTTTTGTAATCTTTTCTTTCTTCAATCTGGTTTAATAGTACTAATCGTTCGTTGGTAATAAATGTGGCTTTTGATTTACCCGTTTTGCTGTTTTTACTTAACTCTTTCGATTTTTTACGCCCTATTCCGTTGTCTTCAATAATGCAATGTAATATTTCATCGTGGGTAATTTTAAACTCCAGCTTAATTTTTGCATTGTTCGTTTTGAATATAAAACCATATTTAATAGCATTTTCAATATAGGGTTGGATTATCATTGGCGGAATCATTATTTTTCGGGCACTAATTTCTTTTGGTAAAATAATTTCGGTTTCGAAACTTTTATCGTATCGCATTTTTTCCAGGCTCAGATAATACTTCAGGTAATTTAACTCATCTTCTAATTCTACTTTTTTCTTGGAAACATTATCAAGTGTTATTCGGATTAGTTTTGCAAAGTCTGATAAATAATTTAATGCTGTATCCACATCGTTATCGAGCATATAGTTTTGAATAGAATTAATGGCATTAAAAATAAAGTGTGGATTCATTTGAGCTCTTAAAGCTTTCATCTCGAACTGCGATATGCGTTCGGCTAATTCCATACGTAATCGTTCTCGTTTGCGTATGGTGTTAGTTCTAAGTTGTATAAATCCTATTACTAATCCTGCTAAGGCAATTATTCCCAAGGCAATAAAGTACCATTTTTTCCAATAGGGGTGATTAATGGTAAAACTTATTGACAGTTCCTGCGATGATGCTAAAACAGACTGATTATATATTTTTATCCTAAGAAGGTATTTACCCGAAGGAAGGTTCTGAAATTCAATTTTTTGGTTGGTATAAGGCTTTGTCCAATCATCCATAGAACCTTCCAGCTTATAACTTGTTAAAACAGAATGTGGGTCTAAAAAATGAATGGGGTTGAAATAAAACGAAATTGAATTTTTGTTATACGGTAATTGGATGTTTTTGGATGGAATTAAATTCCAATCATTACTATTTCCATAACGATTTATAGCAAGTTTTTCGTTTTCAACTTCAATGGATTCGATGTAGAAATTTACTGTATTTGTAGTATGGAAAGTTTCTTTAAGCGATTTTTTTATTAATTGAGAGTTTGTACCAATCCATAATTGTTGGTTGGTGTCAACTACTGCAACATGGCCCGAATAATCAGTCAGGCCGTGATCTTTATTCAGGTATTGAATATCTATTAAGCCAGAACTAAACAAAGATTCCAGATTAAGCGCATTTATTCCTGCGTTGGTGCCTACATATAATATATCACTTTTAGCCGGGTAAATCCAACGAATGGTTGATCCCTTTATTCCTTGTTCCGAACCGATTTCCAGTTTAGAATAAATCGTATCATTTTTTACATCAACTATATAAATCTTGCCATTATTTCCAGCGGCTATGATATTACCGGCACGATCAATGCAAATATCATTAAAGGCGTTTGTGTTAATTATGTTTTGTTTGTCACTGTTAATAAATTTATTATTCTGGTAAACAAATAAGCCATGGTCGTAACTCGAAAACCAGATCTGATCATCTGCAGATAATGCTTTACTGATATTCGTTGGAGAATTATCTGTGTAAAAATCGAAGGTTTCAATAATTGGTTTCTTGTCAATATTATGATAAATAAGTAATTCATTCCAGCTGCTGGCAATCAACTGGTTTTGTTTGTTAAAAGCGAACTGCGAAAAGTTACTTCCTTCTAAATCAATGTATTTTAATTCATCAGTTAAGGTGTTTAATATAAATACGCCTACATTGCTACCAATCCATATATTTTTTTCTTTTATTCCGATAATTCCTGTAAATGATAAAAGCTCTTTGTGAGTTAACACTTCATGTTTTAATGGCTTATACAAGGAGCCCGGTTCTAAGATGTGTTCTATACCGTTTTTATATCGCAAATAGGGATTTGAGTAATGGTATTTACCCTTCGAAATAAGATCTTCGTATTTGTTAAAACTGCCTTTCGGATCAATTAAATACTGATATTGTTTCTTGATTTTGGATTTAGCATACTCATCGAATGTATTTTTAAAAGTCGCATAAGCGTACTTCTTAATTTTCCCATCAGATTCTTGTCTTATAACAGATTGTTCCATGCAGATCCATATATCATCATTTTCAGTCTCTAAATCAATTACATGCAAATGATCTGAATGATAAAATGAAGCATCGTAATACACGAATTTATCGTCCGGCAATAGATATAATCCCTGGTTTTTTGTTCCAATCCATAAGATATTTTCCTGATGATCGAATTCAAGAGCCAGAATATCGTCGTCTTTAAAATCTACCTGATCGTATTTTGTTATATTTCCTTGCGAATACTTGTATAAGCCAGCAATATTTTGATGTGTATTTTTTATCGTTGAAATCCAGATATTTCCATCCAAATCTTCTTTGTAATCTGTAATTACACCAATTTCATCAATTATATTTTTATTTTCCAGATAGAAATTATTCTGTTGATTTAAAAACACTTCATCGTTTTTACTTATAAAGGCAGATTGCAGCATTGGCCTTGCCAAAAAATGATTTGCAGTTAAAGGCGATAAATTCTCAAGAAAGGGATTGTATTTAAAAGCCAGTCCGCCTTGGGTAAAAACATAAATGTACTCGTCCGTTTCAATAAAATCTGTTATATGCAATTTATAATCTTCGTTACTACCAACCCGATTAATATTGATTTTCTTACCATCATTTAAAACGCTTAATCCTTCTTCTGTTCCGACAAAAAGTAAATTGAATTTTTTCGAAAAGTAAAGTTTAGTGATTTTATTCGAAACCAATCCGTTTTCGTAGGTTAAGCTATAAATTTGGTCACCTATAATGCTGGTTATTCCTTCGTTTTTGCAGCCAAGCCATATTTCACCTTTATTGCTTTCGCAAATTGAAATAACATAATCGCTTGCTAAACCATTTAATGATGTGTAATTTTTAAAATTTACTCCATCAAATCTTACTAATCCGGCATTGGTCCCAATCCATAAAAAACCACGTGTGTCTTTATAAATATCGTTAATGGTGTTGTTTGGCAAACCATCGTTAATAGAGTAGTTTCTAGAATATATTTTAGTTCCCAGTGCAGAATGTGTGGAAATAGTTAGTAGTAAAAGATATAAAAGAAAGATTTTTTTCATTCTGCAAACCAGGGTGTTATCTTTTTGTTAATGCTCTTAAAAACTCATCGTTACGTCGGGTTGCTACATCCAGTTCAACACCATTTTCAAGTTTTATTTTGTAACCATCTGTTTTGCTGTACGATTTAATGTAATTCATATTCACCAGATGCGATTTATGAATCCTGAAAAAGACTTCTTCGGGAAGAAGTTCTTCAATGTTTTTTAGTGTACGTGCAACCAGAATAACTTCGTTTCTATTGGTAAAAATTTTACAATAACTTTCTTCTGCCTGGCAGTATACAATATTATTTACTTTTTCAAGCTGATAACCATCGAGCGTAGGTAAGGCTATTTTATTAAAGTTTCCGGGATCGTTATTCATATTACTTAAAAAAGCTTCGATTTGGGCACTATTGGATGTTTTGCTTTGTTTTTTTTCCAATCGCGTAAGCACATCGCGCAAATCGATAAAGTTGATCGGTTTTAATAAATAATCAAGTGCTGCAAATTTAATGGCATCAATAGCATATTGTTTGTAGGCAGTAGTAAAAATTACTTCAAAATTATAAATATCAAAATAATCGAATAGCTTAAATCCATTTTCTTCGGGCATTTCAATATCCAAAAACACCAAATCCGGATTAAATTTGTTTATTGCAAAAACACCTTCCTTAACCGAATCGGCCGAAAAAAGAATTTTAATTTTAGTGCTAAAATATCTTTCAATAATTTTGGCTAATGTTTCTCTTGCATTCTTTTCATCGTCAATTATAATACAAGTCTTCATATAAAGTTTTTGCTTTGTTTATTTTATATCTAAGATGATATTGTGCTATTTTTTAAGTATTAGAATACTATTATTCTTTTTGAATACTTCAGGATAAATATAACTGAATAAAAATTTTTATCAAAACTACAATGAATTTTGCTATAATCCTTACCCTAAACTCTTATTCCTGTGAAATTGCGCCAATCGCTTAATGGGTTCTTTTAGTATTAAATCGATGTTGGTTTGATACTTGGTTGCTAGCTTTTTTAATTGTTTCTCAAATACATAAGCCACCGATCCGGTTGCCCGAATACTTAGATTTTGATAATTTTTGTAGGTGCAGATGTGTTTTTCGAATAAAGCTGTAAAGGATTTTTCAATAAGTTTATCGATGTACGGATGTTCGCAATTCTGATCAATAAATCTGGTAAATGAAGCCAGGTACCTGTTCGGTTGCCTTTCGCCATAAACAGCTTTAAGAATTGCGTCTTTTGTAAGATGATATTCTTTTATTAAGATGTTTTCAATTTCAATGGGTAGTTCATTGTGTAAAAAATTTGTTAAAAGCATTTTTCCCAGGTGGGCTCCGCTTCCTTCATCTCCCAGAATAAACCCCAGAGATTGCGTTTTATGTACGATTTTTTCTCCATCGTAAAAACCCGTATTTGAACCGGTTCCTAAAATCAATGCGATTCCTTTTTCCTCATAAAAAAGAGCTCGCGCAGCAGCTATCAGGTCATCTTTTACTTCAATCTGTGCATTTTTAAAGAATTGTCTTAATTCATCTTTAATAAATAAACACTTTTCGTTTGATGAGCAGCCTGCCCCATAAAAAAACACCTGTTGTATATCCCTACAGTTTAAGTCTTTTGGAAAATTGTTTTGCAGTTCAGTATCCATTTCGTCCTTATTGGTAAAGAACGGATGGAAACCTTTGGTATTAAACCAAAAGATATGTTCGCTATTTTCTATTACTGCCCAGTTTGTGCTGGTAGATCCACTATCTGCAACAACAATCATTTTATTTCTTTTTTTACAGATTTCAAATTAAGCAAATTCATTGGATTGCTAGTAAAGTTTGCCAGATTTTTTGTTGCGAACAGTACCACTTCATCGTAAAAAAGGGGGACTATAATAGCATCATTAATAATCAGTTGGTTCATTTGGTTATAAAGTGCATATCTTTTATTGTCATCTACTTCTTTCATCGATTTTTCGTACAACTTGTCGTATTCGGGATTTGAGTATTGTGTGTAGTTAGGCCCGTTCGGACTATGATTTTTACTATAAAACAATGCCAGGTAGTTTTCAGCATCCGGGTAATCGGCAATCCACGAAGCCCTGAAAAATTCCAGCTTCGAATTCGAAACCATTTCTCTGAAAGTAGCTCCGGTGTTGATATCAATTTCAATGGGTATACCAAATTCCGACAGTTGCTGCTGAATGTATTCGCACAAATCCAAATAATCGCTGGTGGTGGTAAGCTGAATAGGAGTAAGGCCTGCACCGTTTGGAAAACCGGCTTCTGTTAACAGTTGTCGTGTTTTTTCGGGTTGATACGAATAGCCTTTCAAATCCTGATTAAATGCCGGTAATCCCATCGGTATAAAACCATTTTCGGCAGGAGTTCCAATATTGTTACGCAGGTATTTCATCATTTTTACCCGGTCGAATCCGTAATTGATAGCCTGTCGTACCTTTTTATTTAATACCGGCGATGTTTTATTCTTTATTTTCGCCGGATCCAATAAAAACCCAAGGTATTCTGTATTTAAGTAAGGCTGATTAATTAATTGAAACTGATCCTGGTATTTCTGCCTTAAATTCCCATTTCGGGTTAACAGTTCATCTTTGTTAATATTGGTCAACCCCGAAATAAAATCAGAATTTCCTTTTAAAAACTCTAAAAATTCCGATTGTTTATCGCTGATAAATGTAATGGCGATACCATCAAGATAGGGCAAACTATTTCCAAGGGTATCTTTTTCGAAATAATTTGGATTTTTTACAAGAATCAGTTTTTCACCTTCTTTCCAGTATTTAAATAAGAAAGGGCCTGTTCCTATTGGGTTTCTCCTAAAATCGGTCCCGTAAAACTCAACAATTTCCTTTGGAACCACCGAGCAATATTGCATGCTTAACAAACCCAGAAATGCAGGAAATGAGTTCTTTAAAGTGATTTGCAGTGTGGAGTCATTAAGTGCTTTTATTCCATTGGTTTCCACATTATTAAAAATCCAGGCTCCCGGCGATCCAAGTTTTGGATCAATAATGCGGTTTAAGGAATATTCAAAATCGTGTGCCGTTACTTTTCTGCCTTTTCCGTTTTTAAATTTCTCATGATTGTGAAAAAATACATCATCTCGCAAATAGAAAGTGTATTGGGTACCCGAGTTAGAAATTTCCCATCGCTTTGCAATACATGGCCGTATGTTTAGCTCATTATCCATTTGAACCAGTCCATTAAACAATTGATTAACCGGCCAGATTACAACCTGGTTTTTAGCAAAAGCAGGGTCTAAAGTTGGTATTCCTTTAGATTCATTGTACCTGAATACATTATGATGTTTTAAAGGCGAATCTTTTGAGCAGGAAATTAAACTTAAACCAACAACAATTAAAAACAGTATCTTTTTCATGATTAACGGCTATGCTTTCTACAAAAGTAATTAAATATTAAATACTATGAGACATCGCAAATATTTAACTGTACTGTTTATTTCTTATCCTTTTGACTTTAACAATACCCAGAAATCATATGAATTTCAAATTAAAGATGACTTAATGATCTTTACATATTCCGAAAGTAATCAAGAAATTATTGAAGATTGGAGAAAGAAAAAATAAAAAACGAACGTACAGCCAACAATTCTCAACGATTTCATTCATTCATTCATTCATTCATTGTACACTAGCTATAAGCAACCAGAATCTAATAAATAACATCTAATTTGTGTAATGTAAAAATGGAATTGCATAAACATAAATATTGATTTATTAACAATAAACTTAATTATTAGATAATGAAAAAAGTAATGGTTCTAGCTATGAGCTTTTTTATCCTTATTTCTTGCTCAGACAAAGAAGACCCTATTGGAAAATGGGATGATATTATTAAGCTATCAACAAAGAATGTTAACCTAACTGCAAAAATAGATTCAGTTACAATAACAACCGAAGGAGATTGGTGGTGGATTAATGGAATCGCTTTTGAAGATAGCACTTATAGTTATTATAATCGAGACGACATAAACCTTGAATCAGACTATTATTCAATAAAAGAAGAGCATTTTGTTGTAGAGAGACAAGATAAAAATACGCTATTTGTTAAAATATTTGAGAATAATACTGGAACTGAAAGACAAATGAATATTTCGCTTGAAGCCGGAAATTATTTCGACTATGTAACAATTATACAGTCTGCACAATAATTAATTGGAAAAAAATGACTATTTGTTTATAAGCTGATATAATATTATGCAGTATTTGAAACAAGCAATCTCGAATTTTTGACTTTTTGATAAAAACCCAATGAACTGTTCGATTATGAAAAATTTAACAATTGCCGGATTCTTACTTTTAGTTTTAATTGTTGCATCTTGTGATAATGATAAAGAAATTATACAAGGAGAATTCGAATTCATTACTGAATATTCTGCAACCTTAACAGTTGGGGGTGTTATTGGTATAACTGAACGAACTTTTAATATAGGAGAAGTTTATAAAGGAATTGATAATGGGGGAGAAACAATTACCATAAGAATAGCTGAGCATACTGAATTAAACGAAGATTGTCCGAATAGTTCGTGCTATCAGGAATCTTTAGAAGTTCCTCGAGAATTCTTAAAATTTGTTCATTGATTAACAGCTACTAACTAAATGTATTAACTTTACATAATAGTAGCTCAAATGCAATTGCCGGGGTTGGTTTGCAAAAGTAGTGCAAGTATATTTTAGCTTAACTAAATGATAATTGGTAATGTAACCAGAAACTATGAAGAAGCTAAGTTTGCAACAAATTAATTTCAATTGGGACAATCTTGATGAATAGATAATTTATCGTAAAAAAAAGAGATATGAATACAATAAAAATTTTAGGATTACCATTATTATTTCTGATTTATATGGTGCTATCAATTCCTATACTAAGCTGTGATCCTGATGATGATCCTGATGATGATGATGAATGTGACTCGTGCATTGTAGTCTATAAACCAAATATATACATCTATCCAAAGGAACAAATTGAATTATCTGTAAAAATTAGTTTTCCAATGGGGGGAAAAATTGTTATGTCAATTCCTGAATATGGAAATGGTTGGAATGTTTTGGTTGATACATCTGGATTAATAAATAACACTTATTCTTATTTATTTTATGAAAGTACACAACCTGATGTTTGGCAAAGAAATTATGGATGGACCATCAGGACTGAAGAGTTAGAGTCGTTCTTTAAAACAAATTTGTCTGATTATGGATTCAATAATAGAGAAATTAATGATTTTATTGATTATTGGATTCCACGACTCAAGGATTATCCAGTATATTCAATTTATCCACAAACAAAAGAAATAATCGATAATGTAATCCAACTGGATTTATCTAAGCAATACGATAGTATTTTGAGACTTTTCTATGTCATCAAAGGGCATTATCAGCTACAGGATAAATTGATAGCTCCAGCAATTGATATTTTTATTAGAGATGGATATGTTATTACAGAATGGGGTGTATTATTAATATGACATGTATTATAATTTCAAAAAACTAAAATCAAATGGGTAAAAAAGGATCAATGCCAAATTTCGAAACAATTGACGATTATATAGACAGTCAACCGAAAGAGGCTCAGAAAGTATTACAAGAGTTGAGAAGCATTATTAAAGAAGCTGCTCCTGAAGCAATTGAGATTCTGAATTACAAAGTACCTTCTTTTTCATTAGTTTCTGGAGGAAAAAGAGATCAACAAATTATGATTGCAGGATATGCAAAATTTGTCGGGTTTTATCCTTACCCAAGCACAATTGAAAAGTTTTCGGATGAATTAAAAGATTATAAGCATGGGAAAGGTTCAGTGCAGTTTCCGTTTAACAAACCTTTACCGAAAGACCTGATTAGTAGGATGGTTAAATTCAGAAAAGAAGAAATAATAAAGAATTGGAAGTAAGATGTGAAGATCATGTTCAACTATGCTTGAGTGCTAACGAAATAAACTTTAAAACCAGTTCTGTGAAACAAATCCATAACAGACATGTGCTCTACTCTGTTAATGTTTAATAGAGCTACTAACACAAGTATTAATTTACCAGCATATTAAAGAAGATTATGGACAAGCTTATCAATGATGATAATAAAAAGATAGAAGAATATACAATGGGAATGGGGAAAGTGAACTTAATTGCTTTGCTATTAATTATACCATTAACTGCAATAATTCTTATTCCTTTTATACTGATATGGGATTATGAAACATTTAAGGCCGGGAAAGAAATTTTTTATGATTATTTCTTTCTCTACATACTTGGAGGGATTGTTTTACATGAATTACTGCATGGATTAACCTGGGGGTACTTTGCATCAAATGGAATGAAATCAATAGAATTTGGAGTAAAATGGCAATTTCTTACCCCTTATTGTCATTGCAAAGAACCATTAAAAGTAAAGCATTATAAAATCGGATGTGCAATGCCGCTAATTGTAATGGGGATAATTCCTTCAATTATCGGTTTAGTAATTGGACACGGTGGAATTTTAAGTTTTGGAATATTCTTCACATGGACAGCTGGTGGAGACATGATTGCACTTTATATGTTACGGAAATTAGACAATCAGATGTATATTTCAGACCATCCTAAGAAAATGGGCTTTATAAGAGAAATTAAGGAAAAATAACGGCAAAAGCAGTAAAATTAAAAAAGCCAGAAACCTGCTGTTCCTGACTTTCTTAATACCCTAAAAATTAAACCTAAAATTTAAATGAAAAAACTGTCCTTACAAAAACTTTACTCGCTATTGCTAAGTAAATTAGCACAGAATTAACTTCTAATTACTTTAACGCTTTTGTTGCATAATTGTTTCGCAAAAAACTTGTTTTTTTCATTAAAATTTGTTAAAAATCCTGAAACATTTACCAGCTAAATGTTTCAGAAAAATATATTTTTAATTTATAATCAAAATAAATAAGGAGTACATAGTCGCTCCTTATTTAATTGTCGATTAAAGTCTTATGCTTATTCCGCCTAAAAAGTTTATTCCTGCTTGCGGATAATAATAGGCCCAGCTTCCTTCTTGTCCTTGCTCAACATAGCTGTTTGGGTCGGCTACATTTTCGTACCAGTTGCCTCCATAAGCATTACTTTCATATTCAACATTAAATAGATTATTAACTTGTAAGAAGACAATGATATTCTTTGCAAATTTTATTTTTGGCGTATAGCTAAGTTTTAAATTATTAATAAAATAGGGGTTAAGCATTCTGTCTGTACTCGAAGTATTATCAAAATATTGTTTACCTACATATTTACTAATTAAGCTTATTTCAAAAAGCTTAAATGGTTTTAACAAAATGGTGTTTGATCCAATAATTGCAGGTGAATAAGAAATATTTGTGGTTCCTAATTTTCGTGGCAGATTTCCGATATCAGACCATGTGGTATCATAGTAAGTTGAATATTCTATGAAATTATTTATTTTGTTGCTACTTAGGGTAAGATTTAACTGCCAGTTTAAAAAATCATTAAGTTTATAATTACTCATAATCTCGATTCCGGCCCGGTAGCTATCTTCAACATTGGTTTGTATAGCATAACCCACATTGCTTAATTCACCCGTATTAACCAGCTGATCTTTGTATTTCATATAATAAAGATTAACCGATAAAAAATAATTAGATGATTTGTAATGACCTCCTAATTCAAAATCATACAATGTTTCATGTTTTGGCATTGCCGATGCATCACCAATTGCATTTTTAAAATCACTTCGGGTTGGTTCCCGGTTGGCTATAGCTATCGAGAAATATGAACTCAAATTTTGGTTTATATCGTAAAAAATACCCGCTTTAGGATTTATAAAATCATAGTGGTGCGACTGTGTTAAGTCTTTAAAATCATCATCAAAACCAGTCATCTTATACGATAATGTTCTATATTGTATGTCGCCGTATAAATAAAGGTTTGATAACAAGGAATAGGTCGCTTTCCCAAATACATTAAAATCTGTTTTGGTTCCATTGTTTGTATACCATTCATGATCTTTTGCAAAATTATTTCCAAATTCCGACCAAAGAATGGTTCCATAATGATCGCCATCGTATTTATTCCACGAGCCACCAATAGTGATATCCAGCTTATTTAGATCGTAGTTTAGCGAATAAGTAAAGCCATAAAAATCATTATCCATCCATTTTCTTCTAATGATATCGGAACTGGCAATGGTACTGTCGGGAAAAACAAGAGCTTGTGAACCAATAAAAAGAACTGTATCGCCAATATTAATATTCGATAAATTATAATCGGCGAAATCATCACTTTCCTTATATTGTTCGTAATATCCTTCGCCCTTTGTATAGTGCAAGGCAAAATTTAAATTTAGTTTTTTACTAAATTCATGCGACATTAATAACTGGTAATGAGTTTGGGTATAATTATCTGTTTGGTCTTTGTAATATTTTTCATTGCCTGCGAAATCAGTATACTGGCCAGCAGGATTATAGGTTCTGTCAACTTCCAATAGTTCTTCCGGAACACCCCACCAACTAATTCCGGTTCGTTCTTTTCCTCTAAAAACATTTGCTTTTATTAAGTTTTTATTGGAATAATAGGTTCCTGAAACAAAAAACGATTCATGATCAGAAAACGAATAATCGACATATCCATCGGTTTGTACTTTTGATAGTCTTGCATCAAAACTAAAATGATCATTTATTAATCCTGTTCCTACCTGCACATTGCTTTTAAACGTATTAAATGATCCGTATGAGGTATTTAATTCGGTATAAGGATCGTGATGCACCATTTTTGTTCTTAAATTAACCGTAGCACCAAAAGCTCCAGCTCCGTTGGTTGAAGATCCTACACCGCGTTGTACCTGTATATCCTGTACTGAAGATGCAAAGTCGGGTAGGTTAACCCAGTACGCTCCTTGCGATTCGGCATCATTATACGGAATTCCGTTAATGGTAACATTTATTCGGGTTGGATCAATACCACGAATACGCATGCTGGTGTATCCAATTCCAATACCTGATTCAGATGTTTCTACTAATGATGGTATTGTGCTTAAAAGATACGGCACATCACTTCCGGTATTGTTTTTTGTGATTTCATTAATCCCCATATTGGTAATAGCCATTGGGGTTTTGCTACCAGCACGTGTTGCTGTAACTATTACTTCTTCCGAAACAATGTTGTTTACATCGAGAACAAATTCGAGATTTTTTTGATTCTCTTTTGAAATCATTGTTTCCAAAGATTTATATCCAACGTAACTTACTACAAAAGTGTACGTTTTTGGGGTAATGTTATTGAAAGTAAAAATACCGTTTGCATTGGTTGATACTCCCTTATTAAGATCTTTAATAAAAACATTCGCTCCTATAAGAAGCTCTCCTGAGGCGTTTTTAACTTTCCCAACAATTTGTTGTTGAGCAAAAATACTTAGTGTCATAAATAATAAAATGACTGCAAATCCTATCCTTTTCATTTTTCATTTTTTATTGTCTGCCTTTAGTCAGACAGGTTTAACATTCGGATAGTTGATAGTACAGTACTTAAAAAAGTATACTCGAGGCCTCATTAAAATCATTGTTTTTATTAAATAATGATTAAAGTTTACTTCTAAAAGCAAACTGCATGTATCAACTTTAATGAAAAACAATGGGAACATTTTTTGATTTACTCTTTTCCCTATCCGGCATTACCCGGACCAGGTTCGAAGGGTATGATCTCAGCCTGTATATTCGGCACCCCATTGATTGATCGGTACAAAGGTAGACAAAATATTTATGAAACAAAAAATGCCGGTAAAATACCGGCATAAATTTGTTATGGTGCTAATTGAGAATGATTACTCAACTTTTAATACGTCCTTAATTGCTTGTTTAAAAGAATCTTTTGGTAAAGCTCCCTGTGCCATTTGTGGCTGTCCGTCTACCGGTACAAATAATAATGATGGTATGCTTCTGATTCCAAACATAGCTGCTAATTCTTGCTGATCTTCAGTATCTACTTTATATATATCTAATTTACCATCGTATTCTTGTTGTAGTTCTTCCAGAATAGGAGCAACCATTTTACAAGGTTGGCACCAGTCGGCATAAAAGTCAATCATACAGGGCTTGCTTCCTTCAAATTTCCAGTCTTTGTTTTCTTCAAAGTTGAAAACTTTTTCTTTAAATGTGTCTTTTGTTAAATGTTCTAGCATTACGTTTTGTTTTATGTTATTAAAATAATTTACATTTCTAAAAATGTTAATATATAAATTTTGTAACAGTATTGCAAACTATATTCCAAACACGAAAAACATAGGATTAGTTCAAAATCAATGCAAATAATTGTAATTTTGTCATGAATTTTAATGAATTGTCATATATACATATGAAGAAATGTCTTAATGATCCGATTTTTAATGTAATAAGTTCGGTTGCAGAGCAGGAAAACATCCCAGTATTTGTTATTGGGGGATTTGTGCGCGATCAGTTTTTAAATCGGCCTTCAAAAGATATTGATGTTGTTGTTATAGGAAGCGGGATTGATATTGCCGAAAAAGTAGCTAAACAAATCAATCCTAAGATAAAAGTTAGTGTTTTTAAAAACTTTGGAACAGCCATGTTTCGTTATGGCGATTTTGAAATTGAGTTTGTTGGGGCACGTAAAGAGTCGTACAGAACAAATTCGCGAAAACCAATTGTTGAAAACGGAACCATCGAAGATGATCAGAATCGAAGGGATTTTACAATTAATGCCTTGGCAATTTCGTTAAATCGCAAAACTTATGGCCAGTTAATTGATCCATTTAATGGGGTCGAAGATCTAAATAATAAAATTATACGCACACCACTCGAACCGGATACTACTTTTTCCGATGACCCGTTGCGAATGTTCAGGGCTGTTCGTTTTGCATCACAATTGGGATTTTCGATCGAAAGCGAAACCTATCATTCGATCAGTAAAAATAAACATCGGGTAAAAATATTGTCGCAAGAGCGAATTGTTGATGAATTAAACAAAATATTACTATCGCCAAAACCTTCTGTTGGATTAAAGATGCTTGAGGATACAGGATTGTTGAAAGAATTCTTTCCCGAGCTACAAAAACTAAAAGGCGTTGATTCGAAGGAAGGCAAAATGCACAAAGATAATTTTTATCATACCGTCGAAGTGCTAGATAATCTGCGAACAAAGACTGATAATTTATGGTTGTTATGGGCTGGTTTACTGCACGATATTGCTAAACCAAAAACAAAAAAATTTGTGGATGGTGTTGGTTGGACATTTCATGGACATGAGTTTCAAGGCGCTAAAATGATTCCTCCGATTTTTAAAAAGCTGAAATTGCCTTTAAATGAAAAAATGAAGTATGTTCAAAAGTTGGTGCAACTCCATTTGCGTCCGATTATTCTTTCGGAGGATATTGTAACTGATTCGGCAGTTCGAAGGTTGCTGTTCGATGCCGGTGATGATATCGATGATTTAATGATGCTATGTGAAGCGGATATTACATCGAAAAACGAAATTACCGTGCAAAAGCATCTGGCAAATTTTCAGCGGGTAAGGCAAAAACTAATTGAACTGGAAGAAAGAGATGCAATCCGCAATTTTCAGCCTCCGGTTTCGGGCGAAGAAATAATTGAAATATTTGATTTGAAGCCTTGCAAAACGGTTGGCGATATTAAGAATGCAATTAAAGAAGCCATATTGGAAGGTGAAATAAGAAATAACTACCAGGATGCATATCATTTCATGATTGAATATGGTAAAAGCCTTGGTTTAAAACCAAAAAAATAATTAATCTCGAAAACGAAGTATCAGGTAAGTAGGTAAATGATCGCTAAACCCTGCATTGTATTTATAACCAATAAATGTGCGAAAGGGCATATAACCAAAATAACTTTCGTCTGGTTCTAATAGAAAGTCTGCATTAAAAATATGAACATCTGTTAACTGAGTGTAGATTTTATTCTCTATGGATAATAAATTACCGGAAATAATAAACTGATCTAAAATACCCCATTCGCCTTGATATTTATGCGAGCCTATGTTAGATGTTTTGGCCAATTGATGCGATATATTGTACAATTTATTAGAAGATATTTGATCAAACTCTAATTCGCCATTTAAAACTTCTTTTAAGCTTTTATTTTCCGGATAATCATTAAAATCGCCGGTAATAATAATGTTTGAGTTACTGTTCGATTTAAAAATAGAATCAGTTTTTGATTTTAGTACAGATGCCACAAACATTCTTCGTTCTTCCGATTCCAGTTGCCCACCCCAACGCGAAGGCCAGTGGTTAACAAATACATGCAAAGTATCTGTTTCGTTTGCAATTCCTTGAACGTATAAAATATCTCTTGTTTTGCTGTTGGGGTTATCTGGAAAGTTAATCGGTATAAAATCCTGAATTAATGGTTTAAATAGTTCTTTTCGATAAAGTAATCCTACATCAATCCCACGCCAGTCGGGAGATTCTTTGTGAATAATTTTATAATTAAACTTTACAAGCGGTGTATTATTTACCAGATCATTCAGTACTTTTCGGTTTTCAATTTCACATAGTCCGATGATAGCCGGCGGATTCCATTCTCCAATGGCAATAATTACCTTATATACCTGATTTAGTTTCGTGTAGTACTTATAATTGTTCCAAAAGCGATCGCCTTCCGGCAAAAATTCTTCGTCGTTGGTAAGCGAATCATTATAGGTGTCGAATAGGTTCTCAACATTATAAAACATGACTTTGTAATCGGAATTTACTTGCGAAAAGCAGGGTAATAAACTTCCAGATACAAGTAGAATAATGAATAAAGCCCGCATGTTAGTTTTCTTCAATTCTTTCATAAGCACCCAGGTCTGGTCCGGAATCCGAGTTTCTGTTGTTTAAATTGATGTCTAAAGGATACATTAAACCAAACTCGGTTTTACCTTTATCTTTAGCAATGGATAATGTATCTAATTCAAAAAGATGGTTATATGGATCTTTAAACTTAGGATCTTTGTTTGTTATGATATTTTGAAATGATTCCGTATCTGAAGTGGAAAAATCGCTATCTACTTTTATTAAACAATGATCGAACATATAGTTAAAATCTGCTGAGCCGATATCATCCAAAAAAATCTCATTTTCTTTATTGCCATATAGGATACAATTTCCGAAAGTCGCTTTGTTTAACGGACGCTCCTGAATGTTGTTATAAATATCAACATAATAGTTATTTAAAACGATCGATGGACTTGTGCGCGTTGAAAATCCCCAGTAATTCGCTATTGTACAGTGATAGAATTCATAAGAGCCACCAATGGTTAATGCCAGAGCAAATTGTCCGCAATTCGAAATTACATTATTATATGCTTTAATGGTTGTTCCTTGCGCATAAATTCCGGCAGCAGTCATATTTTGAATCTTACTGTTATTAATCTCCAGAGTTGGTTTGGTTAAATTTGCCAGAGTGTCTACCTGTATTCCAATAATGGCATTTTTTATCTCGGAAAAATTGAAAACGTTGTCTTTACTACCAGGCATTAACCAAATTCCATCCCATTGGCCCGGAATATCATCATAAATATTTTCCAGACGGTCTCCTTCAAAAATGATTGGCATCTCATAAGTTCCATTTGCAACAACGGTACCTGCAACATACATTCTTGAGTTTCTGTGAAAGTGCAATCTTGCTCCCGGTTCAATGGTTAAAACGCTATTCGTATCAACAAACAAATAATCATAAATTAAATAAGGTTTGTCATTTGTAAAAGTTTCAGTTCCAATAATTGCTTTATTTAATTTGTGAACATCTTGTCCAAATGCAATTAAATCGATATCCTGTTGTTTTGAGTTAAAAGAAAAAATAATCGAATCCTGAACCACCATCGGAAGATTTGACCCGGTTGGATCTATTGTGATTTCTACGAAAATAAACAAACTATCTTTAGCTTTCAGTTCGATATCATCCAGTTGATTCCCAGAGTATCCGTCAATATTTAATCGAAAAGGGGAGTTTGATGATCCTGCCAAAGAAATGGAAGATATCTTTATATTTTCTTTATATGGGTTTTTAACCGTAAATCGTTTTGTTGCTGAACCAACTGTTGAGAATATTGTATCAAACAAAATGGTATCTTGCGAGAACTGTAAAAATGCTTTTTCAGAAGTATTAAACGATTCTTTTTCGCAAGAGAAAAAGAAACTTGTAATTAGTGCAATAGAAAATATTTTTATAAAATGATTCATTTATTTACATTAATAAATTTGGCTAAGTAACATAAAATAAACGTTATATTACAAGATAAATTTTAAAATATTACGAATATAATTATGTTGCATAAAGTTTTATAATTATTTTTAAAGTTCAAAAATAAATATTTGATTAAATTTGTTTATCATTGAAATAACTTATTTCTCCATATGCCATGCAAATAGAAAAGGCCACATCAAACAATATACTGGAAGTAATGTATCTCCTGGAACACTGTATCAGAGATTTTAATGAAAACAGCGTTTATCAATGGAATACTTCGTATCCTGATTATTTCAGATTATTAAAAGAAGTGGAAAAAGGAGCTTTGTATATGATGAAAACAAAAGGAGTTTGTGTGGGTACAATTACTTTTGATGAGCAACAGGAAGAAGTATTCGACCAGGTGGAATGGAAAAATAAGAATGACAAATTTCTGGTAATTCACCGGATTGCAGTATTTCCATCGTGGCAAAAGAAAGGCGTAGGTAGAAAATTAGTTGAATTTGCCGAAGTTTATGCTAAGGACAATAATTACAAATCAATTCGGTTAGATGTTGCCAGCTCCAGTGAGCATTTAATAAAACTTTATAAAAGCATCGGGTACGATCATACCGGTGATATTTTATATCCGAAACAAAAAGAACCTTTTAAATGTTTGGAGAAAGTTATTTAAATAGTATTGAAGGAGCTAAAGGCTCCTTTTTTATGCAATAATGCCCGGATTAACAAACCCGGGCATGAAGAAAAGCAAACATTTTTGAAAACCAACTATTAATCCTAAACTATAATTAATCGTGAATAAATTTAACTAACCCTAAAAATTTTACCATGAAAATGATTTCTTATAGTGTTATTTGCTCTCCTTTATAAAACTCTAATATTTTTGTTCTAAAGATATATTCGTATTTTGCTTGCGATAAATCAGATTTTGTTTTGTTTAAGTTATTCTTAGCCGTTTTATATTCCAGTATATCTACCAATCCAACTTCGTATTTTTGTTCTGTATATCTGAATGCTTCTTCCATTGATTGAACAGCTTCTAAATTCGCTTTATACCTTTCCATTGCTCCGGTGGCCTGTGTTTTTGCCTGTTGAATACTTTTATACAGATTCTGTTTTTGTAAATCAAGATTCAATCTGGAGTCTGATAAGTTAATTTTAGCCTGTTCAATTCTGTTCTTATTTCTCCATTTATTGAAAATAGGTATTCTTAAGTTTAAATAAACAGTATGACTTGCATTATCGCTAATTTGATCCATATAAGGATAAGATGATGCATAATAAGATTGTGATGTATAATTGAAAATATCTTGCCCGCCAGCAGTTACACCCGTTGGATAAGACGAAATGCCCATGGTCATACTATCCAGTTTGTTCGACAATTCGTTATATCTTGATCCATATTGATAACCAAGAGATAAAGTTGGGCTTAAAGTTCCTTTCGAAATTGCAACGTTTTTGCGAGAGCTTTCAAGATTGTATTCTGCGCTTTTAATTTCAGGTAATATGTTTGTAGCTTCATCAAATATTGCATTAACACTTCCAGGTTCTTTTGCTAAAGTAATATCTGTAATAGATGGAATAGATATTTGAAAATCTTCAGACGAATCCAGATTAAGTAATTGCGAAAGTGTTAGGTACGAAATTTTTAAATTGTTATCGGCATTTGTTAAAGAAGCTTTTTCCATTGCAGCCTGTGCTTCAATTTGTAATAAGTCTCCCTTCGCTGCATTACCTATTTCAACTAATTTCTTTGTTTTTTCGATTTGGTCTAAGCTAATGTTTAATTGTTGTTCGGCATTATCTCTTAGCTCAATGTTCAATAGTATTTGCAAATAAGCTGTGGCAATATTCAGTGTAATATCGTTTTTAATTTTTTCAACACTTTCTAGTTGCGCCATTAAATCATATTTTGATTTTTTAATACTGTTGAAATTCTGCAAGCCGCTAAAAAGTGTAATCTCCGAATTAAGATTAATGCTACCTCCCTGGAAATTCTGGTCGGTATATTCATAAGTTTCATAGTTAATGGCTTTACCGGCATTATAATAATGCTGTCCGTTTATGTTTAAGTTAGGTAATAACTCCATATACGACTGGAAATGATTTTTATCAGCTGTAGTTGCCGCTAACTCTTGTCTCTTTACTGATATGTTATTTTCCAATGCATAATCTATACAATCTTCTAAAGTCCACTCTTGTTGTGCAACAGAAGCATTTAACAGAGTTGTAATTATAATTATGGTTAATGTTATTATTTTAGATTTCATTTTAAAATTTATTTAGTATTCAACATAAATTCGTTATTTCTATTTTCACATATTATGCCAAAGGTGGCAATGGTCAATTAATTAGCGTGTTAGCTTATTGATGTACTTGTTTTTTTATTCGTAAGGTGAACGATTATGAAACATACACTGTTCGAAAATGAACAACCTTAAAATTTTACTCAAACTTAGAACAAAAACGTTAATTTATGAAAAACTAGCGATAATTTATAAAAGTACTACGTTAAAAAAGTCGTTAAAAATGCTAAACCTAAAATATCTACTTTAGCTTCACCTAAAAGTATAAAAAGGATGAAGAAAATTTATAATATCGTTAGAGAAAGAATTATTGCAGAGCCCAAATTAGATTTCGGAGTTTTAATTCTTTTTTCAGCTGTTACTTTTATGTTTATTTATTCTTTAATTAAGTTTTACTTAATATAAGAATATCAAGTTTGCATTTTAATTATCTAAGATTATGAATTTAGTGAACATCAGTGTTGAGGTAAAAAACAAAAACGAAGCAATAAACCTTGTTCTGTTTCAAAAGATTTATTCAACACCTGATGGCATTGTAAATCATTGGTCCACAAATCAGAATAGCGATTACAGATTGGAGATTATTATCGATGATAAAGATGTTTCGGTTAATCCTGCGAAAATCTCAAAAGATATGGATATTATAACCGACGAGTGGGAGTTGGCAGGCCGAATGATGCTTAAGTTATATGAAAAAGGAATTTTTCAAAATGTGAAGATTTATTAACCCAATATAACCTATAAACTATCAATATGTATAGAAAAGTTTGGAATAATTGTCAACACTCCGTATGTCAAATCAGCTTTTACACATCTGCTGGAATTAAGGTTCTGTCTATGACAGGTTTTAAGGCTAACGAACATTTCTTAATTACCGACGATTACCTTTACAAGGTAAAAAATGCATCTAAAGTAATGCTGCGTTTTGTGGAATCCGATGGATATACCGAAAGAGCCAGCATTAAATTACCTATGAAAGATTTTCGCAAAAGAATTTTTGGTAATTATGAAGGCGCTAATTTACCTTTTGCTGTTATCAATATCGATTTTGATGAGTTTAGTAAAATACCATCGCTTAACTTTAATATTGGTAAAAAAGTTTCCATGGGCCAGCCAATTGCAGTATTAGGATATCAGTTGGAAATGGACAATTTATCGATTAAAACCGGCATTGTATCATCTATGATTGAAACAGATGGTTTTAAACATTATCAGGTTGATTCAAGTTTAAAGCAGGGTAATTCAGGTAGTCCGCTTATCGATGCTGAAACCAGCGAAGTAATTGGTATTATTGGACATAAGTTAGCTACCATTACTCAGTCGCACAAGCGTATGAAACAAATTATCAACAATAATTTAGCTATTCTGAAAAAATCACAAGGTAAATTTAATGTTGAAGAAATTGACCCGATTCAAGTGCTTATTGCCAATCAAAATCAAATTAAACATATAACAAACGAAATATATAAAACAGCCACTATGAGCAGTGGATATGCTTTAGATATTTCATACGTGCAAGATCTTTTCGAAGAGTTTGTCGATGCCGAAGTTTCCAATACTTCCCTGAAACTTCGGGTTGGCACATAGTTCCTTAATGTAAGATGGTTTAGGTTAGAGGGGGCTGCTTGTAATGAGCAGCTCTTTCTTTTTTAGTACGATTTATTTTAATCAGAAACTTTATGCATTCTATTTTGTTGTTAACTTTGTAACATAATCCTATAAAATATCTGCAATGAATAACAAAGCTGTTAATGAATTTATAAAGGAAATAGAACTTTTTAAAGGTTTGTCGGATGATGAACTGGAAGTGCTTTCCGAATATATTATCGAAAAAGAATATAAAAAAGAAGAGCTGCTTTTTGAAGAAAATGGCCCGCGAAAAGATATATTCATTATCTATAAAGGGGAAGTTGAATTATTTAAAACAATTCATTTTGGTTCCGAAACCCGCTTGTCTTATTTCAGTAAAGGCGATTTCCTGGGCGAAGGATCGTGGGCGGATGATTCGCCGCACTCTACTTCTGCAAGGGCTTTGGTTGATACGCTTGTTTTTACCATTAGCAGAAAGTATTTTGATGAGAATGGACCTGCTGCCGTAAAAATTTTCAGTAACATAGCCAGGGTAATTTCACGCAGAATGCGTCATGCTAATAATCGCATGGTAAATGTTGCAGCACAATATGAATCGGGAAGGACAAGAAAAGAGCATGATCTTCTTGGCGACAGGGATGTCCCAACCGAATATCTATACGGAGTACAAACCTTACGTGCAATTGAAAATTTTAATATAAGCGGTGTTACATTAAATTTTTTCCCGATTATCATACAGTCTTTGGCTATGGTAAAGTTAGCTGCTGCTCAGGCAAATTACGATTTGGATTTATTGGATGGTTCGGTAAGCAATGCAATTATAAGAGCATGTAACGAAATTATTAACGGGAAATACCATAACCATTTTATTGTAGATATGATTCAGGGTGGAGCAGGAACTTCGACTAATATGAATGCAAACGAAGTGATAGCAAACCGTGCGCTGGAGATAATGGGATACGAAAGGGGACAATACGAGTTTTGTCATCCAAATAATCATGTTAATTTGTCGCAATCAACCAATGATGCTTATCCAACATCGGTTAAAATTGCTATTGTTAAAAGCAATGCGAAACTGGTGAAAACTTTACAAGAGCTTATAGAATCATTTTATACAAAGGCAAAAGAGTTTGCTCATGTAATTAAAATGGGGCGTACGCAATTGCAAGATGCCGTGCCAATGACATTGGGCCAATCGTTTGAAGCATATGCGGTTACTTTGGAAGAAGAAATTGAACGCTTACAACAAAATGCGAACTTATTTCTGGAAATTAATATGGGAGCCACAGCCATTGGAACTGGCATAAATTCAGAGCCCGAATATGCCGATAAAGTGGTAAAGCATCTTCAAAAAATATCAGGATTAAAAGTAGTCAATGCCAAAAATCTGGTTGAAGCCACGCAAGATACTGGTGCTTTTGTAATGTATTCTTCGGCATTAAAACGTTTATCCGTTAAACTATCTAAAATATCAAATGATTTAAGATTGTTATCGTCGGGCCCCCGCACAGGCTTCAACGAAATAAATTTACCCCCAATGCAACCGGGTTCATCAATCATGCCAGGGAAAGTAAATCCGGTTATTCCTGAAGTTGTTAATCAAATTGCATTTAAAGTGATTGGTAATGATTTAACAGTGACGATGGCCGCTGAAGCCGGACAATTGGAATTAAATGTAATGGAGCCTGTTATTGTGCAGAGTATATTCGAATCGATCGAGATGTTAATTAACGGAATGAAAACCCTTAAAGTGAAGTGCATTGACGGAGTTACAGCAAATGAAGAAAGATGCCGAAGTTTAGTGCTAAACAGCATTGGAATTGTTACAGCTTTAAATCCTGTTTTGGGCTACGAAACTTGTTCGTCGTTAGCAAAGGAAGCCTTGAAAAACGACCGGAGTGTTTACGATTTGGTTATTGAAAGGAATCTATTATCGCAAGAAGAACTGGATGAAATTCTGGCTCCGGAAAATATGATTAAACCAAAGAAAATGAAAAAGATGAAATAGAAAAGTCGGTCTTCCGACTTTTTTTATTCTTCCATTTCGTCAAGTACTTTTTGAATATCGCTTTCGGTTTCGTGAAGCTTCTTTTTGCATAATTTTATCAAAGAAGTTACTCTTTTTACTTTTTCCGATAAATCATCCAAGTCGAGTTCTTCATTTTCAATTAATTGAATAATTTCTTCAATTTCATTTAATGCTTCACTGTATTTTATTTCTTTTTTAGCCATTTTGATTTTCAATCTTTTTTGATAGTGTAAATTTAAAAATACTTCCTTTACCGGGCTCACTTTCTACCCATATTTTTCCGTGATGTTTGTCAACAAACTCTTTGCATAAAATGAGTCCTAATCCACTGCCTTGCTCTTCTGAAGTGCCTGATGTAGAATAGTGAACATCAATTCGGAATAATTTCGAAATATCATCTTTACTAATTCCAATTCCGTTATCCATAACGCTAACCTGGTAGAAATCATTGTTTTGGTCGGCATGAATACGTACATAACTATTCGTGTGTGAAAATTTTATGGCATTCGATATCAGGTTTCTCAGAATGGCCATTACCATGTCGTAATCGGCATATATCAGAAAGTTATCATCAATTTCGTTCACTAGATTAATCTCTTTTTTCTTCGCATTCATGCTTAGGAGATTAAAATTCTTATCAACCATTTCGGATAAATTAAATTCAATCGGAGAAAATTTTATTTTTCCACGTTGTGTGCGCGACCAATGAAGAAGGTTTTCCAGAAGTTCCAACAAATCATCGGCAGAATTGTAGATCAAATCAAGTGACTCTTTAACTTCTTCGTTAGTAAAACTTTCAAAATTATTTAGCAGATGCTGTGTTAATCCATGAAGAGCATTAAATGGATTCCGCAGGTCGTGTGCGATAATTGAGAAAAACTTATCTTTTGTTGCGTTTAGTATCTGCAAATTTTCTTCCGATTCTTTTAGTAGTCGATTCGATTGATCAACTTCATCAATTTTTTCTTTTAAAAGGATGTTTGTTTTTCGTTTATTTAGATATTGGATAAAGATAATTCCTCCAAAGCCAAGAGTTAAAATAATAATGATTGATAATAAGTTACGTACATTCTTTTGCTTCTTTAATTCTAACTCTCTGATTTTATTTTCGGCTGTTAACTGCGATATTTCGTTTTCGATACGCGATATTTCGCTTTGACTTTCTTCTAATTCAAAGTTCATTTGTATTTCAACTAATCGTTGGGAATTGAGCCGGGCATCGATTGAATCTTTAATTGTTGTGTAGTTAATATAATTTTCGAGTGCTCTTGTCTTATCTTTAAACTTATTATAGTAACTAAAAAGCTCGTAATAAGCGTATTTAATAAGTTCCAAATTGTCTATCGTTTGTCCTATTTGTAAAGATTCGTAAATAAATTCCAGTCCTTTTTCGTTTTGATTCATTTCGATTAATAAAACACCAATTTTTCTTTTGCTTAAAGCGTTCAGATATAAATCGTTTGTTTTATTAGTTAATTCAATTGTTTTATAATAATTCTCCAGCGCTTTCTCATTTTGTTTTGTTTGTATATAAAAATTGCCGATATCATTAAGCACCTCGCTGGTTCCTTTTACATCTCCAATTTCTTCCCGCATTTTTTTAGCATCCAGAAGGTTTTGTATTGATTCTTCGTAATTTCCCAAATAAAGTTGGGTGTTACCTATGCTTTTTAAGGATGTTGCAATATTCATCTTATCACCGGTTTCTTTTCGTAACTGAAGAGCTTCCTGATAAAATCCTAATGCTTTGCTATACTCCTTTAGCATAAGGTGTGTATTTCCAATTATATGCAGGCTGTATGAAATTTCTATCCTATTTCCGTATTCTCTTTTTATTTCAAGATTCCGATTAAAAGTTTCGAGTGCTTTGGAATAATTGCCGATATCACTATAAATAATTCCGATATTTAGCAGAATAGATGCAATTTCGTTTCTATCATTTATTTCTTGTCGGATTTTTATGGCATCCAGATAACTTTTTAAAGCTAAATCGTACTGCTGCAATCTTTTCTGAATGTTCCCGATTTGATTGATGGCATTTGCAATGGATGATTTATTTCCAATGTTTTGATAATTTCTTAAGGATTTATTCAGGTATTCCAGAGCGGTGTTATAATCATCTTTTCGGCGATAAACCAACGAAAGGTTATTTTGAGAGTTTGCAATTCCCATGATATCTTCAATCTCTAATCGAATCTCAAGTGCATTTTGATAAAAAATCAAAGCATTGTTAAGGTCATTTGTTGCTAAATAGATACTACCTATCGAATTTAACGAGTTCGCAATTTCTTTCTTTTTACCCACAAAAGTTCTCAATTCGAGCGCTTTTTTATTATAATCGAGCGCTTTCTGGAAATCTCCCAAATTTTTATAGATAGTTCCCAGGTTATTTAAAATATTGGCTTCCCCCAATGTATCTGCCAGTTCGCGATATAGTTCAAGTGATTTCTCAAAATAAACCAGGGAACTGTCGTATAAACTCTTATGCCAGTACAAGCTTCCGATATTTTTTAAGGTGTTTGCAATCTCTTGCTGATTATTACTTAAATTCGATTCATTTAATGCCAGCTGATGATAATGCATTGATTGATCGAAATTATTTAAGAATTTATAAATAATACCGATGTTATTATAGGCATCAGAAATCTTATTTTTATTTTCAACTAAATAAAGATTTAATGGTTTTTGATAATAAAATAATGCATTGTTATAATTACTGAGCATTTTTTCGCAATCGCCCAGCCGCGTGTAGATATATATTTTATTATCCGGGGATCGTTGATCGAAATAATAGTCGAGTGCTTTTTCGTAAAATTCAATAGCCGATTGAAAGCGGCTCATTTCAAAATAGGCATTGGCAATGTTAAGGTTCGATCGTGCAATTAATTCTTCGTCGCTATATTTTTTGGATAGTTCGAGCGCTCTGCCGCTATAGTTTAAGCTTTTTCTTAAATTGACTGTTAAGTATAATCTGGAAAGTTCTAGCTGAACGGGTATTGATTCAGGTTCGTCGAGTTGACTTAATGATTTTTCCAGGCTATCAATAACATTTTGATTAGCAAATACCGAAAAAGCGTTACTACTAATAAAAAGTATGAGAAAGGAAATAATATACTTTTTAAAATGTTTCATATGCGAAAATCTATTTTCAACTGATGAAAAGACAGGGCAAAATAAGAAAAAAAATGAATATTTACTATTGAACAGATTCTAAGGGTAATACAAAAGTAAAATTACTGCCTTTTCCTGGTTCGCTATCCACATGTATCTCACCGTCACATTGCGTAATCAGTTCTTTACATAGAATTAGGCCTAATCCTGTACCCGATTCATTCTCGGTACCTTTGGTCGAGAATTCTTCATTAATTTTAAATAACTTAGGCATATCTTCCGGATGAATACCTTTACCATTATCTTTAACAGAAACTTTCACACTATTGTTTTCAATGTGCGATGAAATAATTATTTCGCCACCTTTGTTCGTAAATTTAATTGCATTACTAATCAGGTTTCTTAAAATGGTTGATATTACATGTTTATCAACAATAATTTCTGTTTTTTCATCAATAAGATTCTTGATGTGTATATTCTTACTATCGGCAGTTACTCTATGCAGCGATAAAATATCTTCTAACGAATCGTATAAATTGATTTTTTGTGGTGATATATTTATGCTTCCAAGTTGCGATTTCGACCATTGTAATAGGTTGCTTAACAGGTTAAACAGATTTTGCGAAGACTCGAATATTAGTTTGGAGTATTCAATAATATCTTCGCTTTCCAGTTCATTGTAGTTATTGTATAGGGCTTCGGAAAAACCTAACAAGGATTGAAACGGGTTTTTTAAATCGTGAGCTATAATTGAGAAAAACTTATCTTTCGTTGCATTTAACTCTTTCAGGCTATTTTCCGACTCCATTAACTTTTGATTTGCTTCTTTTAATAAGTCGTTTTTACTTTCTAAAAGAACATTTGTTTTTTTCTTTAATCTTACCTGGTTAAAACCCAGAATGGCTAAAGCTAATATTAAAATGGAAAACCCAATCCAATAATTTTTGATGTTTTTTTGCCTTTCCAATTCGAGTAAATGAATTTCGTTATCCTTTTTCAGGATTTCATTTTCTGCTTCAAGATATTCGGTGTCGAACTTTACTTTTAATTCGGCTATTTTGTTCGAGTTTGTTATTTCAAAAATACTATCATTCAGTTCTGAATATAGCTTATAATATTCTAATGATTTTTTATAATTCCCTTGTTCGCCATATAACTTAGAGTATAGTTCATACGACTCAACCAAAAAATCTTTTGCATTTGTTTTCTTTGCCAGTTCGGCCGCCATACCCAAATACTTTTGGGCTTCGGTATAATTTTTTTGCTGTAGGAATAAATTCGCAAGATTATTGTAATTGTTCGATAAGCCATGTCGATCGTTTAATTCGCGACTGATATTTGTCGATTCTAATAGGTTCGAATAAGCTTTTTTGTAATCGCCCAGATCTAAATAAATTAGTCCGATGTTATTTAAAGCTGTGGAGATACCATCTTTAATTCCCAGTTCCTTGTTAATACTTAATGCTTGATTATAATAATCCAGTGCTTTTTCTTTATCGCCTTTGTTGTCATAGGCTATTCCAATATTATTCAGCGCACTGGCTTGTCCTTCTTTATTTCCGGATGCCCGATCCATCGAAAGTGCTTTTTGGTAATACTCAAGTGCTTTATTGTTTTCTTTCAATCTCTGGTAAACAATTCCTAAATTGTTATAAAGCATGGACACTCCGGCTTTATTATCGTGTTGCTCAAAAATCTCTAATGCATCCAGAAAATAAGACAAAGCTTCTTCGTAACCAGAAATATCAACATATATATTCCCTAACTGATTGTAAATTCTTGCCAGCCCTATTTCGTTGTTTAATTCCTTTGCTAGCTCCATGGATAGGGTAAAATTCTTAATTGCATTTTTATAATCGTTTAAATTATAATATATAACTGCAACCGAACTGTAGTATGCCGCAATATCATTTTTATCGTTTCTTTGCTGACTTTCTTTTAGTGCTTTATAGTAATAATCCAGGGCTATTCCTAGTTGATTTTGGTTAAAATAAACGATGGCTATATTGTTGTAGATATTTGAAATTCCCTTTGAATCTCCAATTTCAAGTCTTATGTCCAGACTTTTTTGATAAAATTCAAGGGCTTTTTCGTGTTCGTTCTGAAAAGTATATACATTTCCAATTCGGTTATAAGCATTCGAAATTCCTTGCTTATTCTGTTCAATGTGTCCTAAATTGAGCGCTTCGTTGGCAAAATAGAAACTGCTGTCCAACGAAAAATCCCAATATCGCATCGATAGCGAGTTAAGAATTTCGATTTTCGAATTATTGTCTGCTTTCTTGAGTTCGTTCAAAAGACTATCAATAACTGATCTAGACTCTTGCGCAAAAGAAAAGAATGAAAAGAAAATGATTATCGTTAAGCTTAAGATCCGTTTTTGTACAAACATTATTTATTAGTCTGAAATATTAAGTCAAGTTAAAAAAAAATCATCATATAAAAAATGCAATGATCTCATTTAAAACTTGCTATTGCTTTTTATCTGATTTACTTTGGATGGTACTACGTAAATAACCTTTAAAAAGTTTGGTTATTATCACATCTTTTTCTTTTAATGTGCCATGTTCTTTAACAACTTTATTATTAAAGTATGTTATGGAGTAGCCTCGTTTTAAAATATTTTCGGGCTTTAGCAACTCCAGGCGGCTTTCCATGTGTTTAAGCACCGCAGTGTTATTCACGAAATAAAAATGTAAGTTCTGATTGATGATTTTACCATTTAGCTTTAGTTTTGACTGTTGGTTATATATGTATTTATTTGCAAGGTATCGAATTCTTTTAATGTAACTTCTAAAATCTGATTCTTGTAATTCAATTTTTGTATAGATGTGGTTTTTAACCTTTCCTGTGATAATATCTAAGTGTGAATTTTGTTTTTCGATTTTAGCCTTAACCAATGGCGAAAGATAGGAACTATACTGGTTAAGTAATAAGTTTTGATTTTTATTATAATCGATGATCAGATCTAGTGCTGTTTCATTATAGTAATTCAGTTTTTGGTCAAATTCCAATGCTTGATCAATAATAAACTCAGCAACTGCTGTTGGTGTTTTTAATTTTTTGTTGGCAACAATGTCAATAACCGACTCATCTTTTTCGTGGCCAATACCTGTTAAAACGGGCAGGGGAAACTGTGCAACATTCGATGCCATTTGGTAAGAATCGAAGCAGCTTAAATCAGATTGGGAGCCTCCACCACGGATAATAACTACCAGATCGAAAAAATCTTCGTAGTCGAATATTTTTTCTAAGGAAGATATAATTGATTCTTCGGCCTGCTGACCTTGCATAATTGCAGGAAACAATTTTAAATAGAATTTATAATTATATGGATTGTTAAGTAATTGATCCATAAAGTCCTGATAACCCGCAGCTGTTTTTGAAGAAATAATGGCGATTCTTTGCGGAAGTAGTGGAAGGTTTAATTCTTTATTCATATTTATTACACCATCTTCTTCTAAACGATGTATGATTTCAGCTTTCTTTCTTGCTAAATCACCAAGGGTGTAGGTAGGATCAATATCGATAATATTCAGACTAAATCCGTAAAGTTCGTGGAATTCAACATTTACTTTAAGCAACACTTTAATGCCTGAGCTAAGTTCATAGCCCGTTGTGGTTTCGAAATAGGGTTTTAGCATTCTAAAAGTAAATGCCCAAATGGTTGCTCTTGCTTTGGCAACAATATGCTCATTTATAGCATCTTTTTCTATTAGCTCCAGGTAACAATGCCCGTTCCGGTTAATTTTTAGCTCACTAATTTCGGCTACTACCCACACAGCATCAGAAAACTTTTCTTTAATTGTTTCCTGTACATTCGTATTTAACTCAAGCAGAGTGAGCTGTTGCTTTTGCATCTTAGTTTATTTTGCAAATTGTTTTTGTTATGTACGAATCTCCAATTTTTATCTTAAGATAATATATTCCCGAAGAATATTGTGCTAAATCTTTTATTATGATAGTTGTTTTATATGTGTTCGGATAAGCAAATTCAGTGCGCATTTTTTCTCCGGTTGAATTGTACAGTTCGATATTTATTTGTTCTGAAATCTTAATTAGAAATTCGATGGTAATATTGTCGGTAAATGGGTTAGGGTATGTTTTAATAAATGCTTCGTTATTAATAACCGAAATCAGGTTAATATTCTCTAATCCGGCGGCTTTCCCAAAGTCGGGTATTCCATAACCCATTTGGTAATCGGGATTTGAATATTGATGGGCACTTTCCTGTATCTTATGAATAATTTCCATGTTCGATAAATTTGGAAAATACTGCCATAAACAGGCTGCCATTCCGCTTATAATAGGAGCAGAGAACGAAGTTCCATTCGAAAAAGTAATGTTACCATCGTTTCCTTGCACTGCTGCCCGGTAACCCATTGCTGTTACATCTGGTTTAATTCGTCCGTCGGATGTTGGTCCAATTCCACTAAAATATACTGAAGCAGCAAAAGAATCTACAGCACCAACTGTTAATATGCTATCCGCATCGGCAGGTGCAGAAATATATTTCCAGGGATCATCGCCCAGATTTCCGGCGCTGTTTACTACTAGAATTCCCTTCGATGCAGCAATATCAGCAGCTTTAGTAATAAATGTGGTATTCCCGTCTAAATTTTCGTAAATATAATTTTGCAATGGATCATCAAATTCGGTGTATCCTAAGGATGAATTAATAATATCGACACCAACACTATCTGCAAACTCAGCAGCTGCAACCCAATTGTCTTCTTCGATAGAATATTCACTCGATGTTTCCTCAGAGCGAAGTAACCAATAATTAGCTTTAGGTGCTGTACCGATTAATTCTCCCGGTATATTCGAAGCCATTACAGAAAGCACCTTCATACCATGATTTGATGCATCAAAAACCTGCGTATCACCATCCACAAAATCTTTGGTTCCTAATATCTGATTATTAATTCGTAAACTATCGAATGCAGGCAAAATATCAACATTGTAAAATCCGGCATCAATAATGGCAATGCTTATATTCTCACCACGGAAGCCCGAACGATGCAAGGTGTGGCCGTTTACCATACTAATCTGTGTTGATCCAAATCCGTAATCGTAATTGTCACCTTTTGTTTTTGTTAACGTCATTTCATTTCGCACAAGGATATCTTTGAATGAATTACTATCCAGCGTTTTAGTCGATTTTTGAAAAGTTCTTATAAAACCATAATAGTCAATGGTATCGATCAGCTCTATATCATTTGTGTAAACAACAACGGTATTTAACCATTTTGATTTATTTAAAATAGTTAATCCTAATTTTTTTAATGAGTCAAGATAGAATTGGCTAACCGGTAAATCATTAATTTGCAGGCTTATGTTTTGTTTTAGTCTCCTGTTAATTGATTTTGTTGTGAGAAATTCTTCAGGATTATTTAGATCATATGTATTGTAGTTTTTATCAGTTAGATATAATCTGTAACAATTCTCAGCAACTTGCGAATATGCTACAGTCGATAAAAGTAATAAGCTTATTATTTTGAAGAGCTTAATCACGTAAAATCAATTTTTTTTATCAAGTTAATGATTTTATTTTAAAACAATTACATAGGGGGAATTTCATTGTACATTTGATCTCGCGGATCCTGAAATTTTCCTTTGTTTTTTTCCAACATTTCAATGTATTCGGTTTCTAATTTCTTGAGCTCCTCTTCATTCTCGGCTTTCCCGTTTATGTAATTTATTTCTTTTTCAATGCTTCCATCTTCTTTAAAATAAATCCATTTTCCTTCTCTTCGGTTGTTTTCGTATTGGCCCTGTATCAAGATATTTTCATCAATACCATATACATTATATTCACCATCCATTATTCCGTTCATGTAAAAAATTCGCATCATCACCGTGCCGTTTTCGTAGTAGCGGATGGTTAAACCATCGATTACTCCGTTTTTCCATTCCGATGTTTCGTAAATACTACCGCTCTCAAAAAATTTCTTTTCGGTTCCGTGGATCTGATCATTTTCGTATGGTACTGAGTTAATCAGAAAACCGTCAATAGAATAATAATTCCATATACTGTCTTTTTTTTGCTGAGTGTAATAACCTTCTGCTTGTAGTTTTAACTCGGGATAATAGAATTTTGCAAATACTTTGTCGGAGTTTTCGGTATAGTTTAATTCAACTTTTAAAACACCATCTTCGTCGAATCGTTTAAAAATTCCAACTGGTTTATTGTTTTTAAAAAAGCCGGTGTATTGCAGATTCCCATTACTGTAATGTTTTTCCCAATATCCTTGTTTGTTACCTTTATCATCAACCTGATTGTGCTTCTGATTTGTTTGGGCATAGGAAAACAGAATATTACCAGTTATAAAAGCCAGGGTAATTATTATTTTGCAGATTTTCATATTTATTTTATTATTTTTTATGAACGTTTAAGCTTAACATGTTTTTGTTACTTACAAAAATAATGAATTTGCGGTCAGTTGCAAGCACAAAAAAAGAGCTCTCGTTTTGAGAGCTCTTTTGTTTTTTTGATGATTGATTATTTATTTTACTTCTTCAAAGTCAACATCTGTAACTTCTCCGTCGTCTTTTTTGCCACCATCTTGTGCATCGGCATTCTGAGCGTTCTGCTCGCCGCCAGGTTGAGCACCAGCTTCTTGCGATGCTTTGTACATTTCTTCTGATGCTTCTTTCCATGCATTATTCAAAGCTTCTGTTTTAGCTTCAATTTCAGCTATGTCTTCTTTTTTATGAACTTCTTTCAAGTCGGCTAAAGCTTTTTCGATATTTGCTTTTTTGTCAGCTGACAATTTGTCTCCGAACTCTTTTAGTTGCTTTTCTGTCGAGAAAATTAAACTGTCGGCAGCATTAATTTTATCAACTTTTTCACGAACTTGTTTGTCTGCTTCTTCGTTAGCTTTAGCTTCGTCGCGCATTTTTCTGATTTCTTCATCCGTTAAACCAGATGATGATTCAATACGTATACTTTGTTCTTTGTTTGTAGCTTTATCTTTAGCAGTTACGTGAATAATACCATTTGCATCAATATCGAACGAAACTTCAACTTGTGGTACACCGCGTGGTGCAGGTGGAATTCCATCCAAGTGGAAACGTCCTATCGTTTTATTATCTTTAGCCATTGGCCTTTCCCCCTGCAATACATGTATCTCAACCGATGGTTGATTGTCTGCTGCTGTTGTAAATGTTTCCGATTTTTTAGTCGGAATGGTTGTATTCGACTCGATTAATTTTGTCATTACACCACCCATGGTTTCAATACCTAATGATAAAGGTGTAACATCTAATAATAATACATCTTTAACGTCACCGGTTAAAACACCACCTTGAATAGCAGCTCCAACAGCCACAACCTCGTCGGGATTTACTCCTTTTGATGGTTTTTTGCCGAAAAATTTCTCAACAACTTCCTGAATTGCAGGAATACGAGTTGATCCACCCACTAGAATTACTTCATCGATATTCGATGGTTGCATTCCTGCATCACTCAATGCTTTTTTACAAGGAGCAAGGGTAGCCTGTATTAGTTTATCTGCTAGTTGTTCGAATTTAGATCTCGATAAAGTTTTTACCAGGTGTTTTGGAACTCCATCAACTGGCATAATATACGGCAGATTAATTTCAGTGCTGGTTGAACTTGATAATTCAATCTTTGCTTTTTCAGCTGCTTCCTTTAATCTTTGAAGAGCCATTGGATCTTTTCTTAAATCGATGCCTTCATCTTTTAAGAATTCTTCAGCTAACCAGTCAATAATAACTTCGTCAAAGTCATCACCACCTAAGTGAGTATCTCCATTGGTCGATTTTACTTCAAATACACCATCACCCAATTCTAAAACAGAAATATCGAAAGTACCACCACCTAAGTCGAAAACAGCAACAGTAATTTCTCTGTCTTTTTTATCTAAACCATAAGCTAAAGATGCTGCTGTTGGCTCATTGATAATACGTTTAACGTCTAATCCTGCTATTTCTCCTGCTTCTTTTGTTGCCTGACGTTGTGAGTCATTAAAATACGCAGGTACAGTAATTACGGCTTCGGTAACTTCTTGTCCAAGATAATCTTCGGCAGTTTTCTTCATTTTCTGAAGCACCATAGCTGAGATTTCTTGTGGAGAATATTGCCTGTCATCAATTTGCACTCGTGGTGTATTGTTTTCTCCTTTAACCACTTTATATGAAACACGGTTTATTTCTTTTTGAACTTTATCAAAAGTTTCACCCATGAATCTTTTTATTGATGATATTGTTTTAGTAGAGTTTGTGATGGCCTGACGTTTTGCAGGATCACCAACTTTACGCTCACCATTCTCGATAAAAGCGACAATTGAAGGAGTTGTTCTTTTCCCTTCGCTGTTAGGTATAACAACAGGTTCGTTTCCTTCCATTACCGAAACACAAGAGTTTGTTGTTCCTAAGTCTATTCCAATTATTTTACCCATTTCGTTTAATTATTTTTTAATGTTATTATAATATCTTTTGATTTCTATAATTTCAAATCCGTATTCATTTAATCAATGTTTATGCCATATGTTGAATTAGGTTTAAAAATGCAATAATGACATCAATTAGTAAGATTGAATATGTGCATGGCCGGTTTTTGTGACAAAAAGACAGTTGTACCTTGGTATTATATGTTAGTTTTATCATCTTGTATTTGTTTATTGAAAAATAGGGGAATTTATTTGGTATTATTTGTAGCTTTGCCATTAAATCAAATTTAATATTATGTCAGTTCATCAAAAAATTAAGCGAGTAACTACGCACGTACTTTATGAAATGAAATTACGTGGCGAAAAAATAGCAATGCTTACGGCTTATGATTTTTCAATGGCTCGTATTTTAGATAAAGCAGAAATCGATGTTATTTTAGTTGGTGATTCTGCATCGAATGTTATGGCGGGGAACGAAACGACCTTACCCATTACAATGGATGAAATGATTTATCACGCTAAATCGGTTGTTCGTGGGGTTAGCCGTGCATTAGTGGTTGTTGATTTACCTTTTGGCTCTTACCAGGGAAATTCCAAAGAAGCATTAACAAATGCTATTCGCATGATGAAACAAACTGGTGGACATGCAGTTAAAATTGAAGGCGGAAGTGAAATACTTGAGTCGGTTCATCGGATTTTATCGGCAGGTATACCGGTAATGGGTCATCTGGGTTTAACGCCACAATCGATACATAAATTTGGAACCTACGTAGTTCGCGCTCGAGAAGAAGAAGAAGCAAAAAAATTAATCGAAGATGCGCATAAGTTGGAGGAAGCAGGTTGTTTTGCTATTGTGTTAGAAAAAATTCCAGCTAAACTCGCAGCAAAAGTTGCACAAGAGTTAACCATTCCGATTATAGGTATTGGGGCAGGGCATGAAGTAGATGGACAGGTTCTTGTATTGCACGATATGCTAGGTATTACTCAGGAATTTTCCCCTAGATTTTTACGACGTTATCATAATTTATTCGAAGAAATTAAGGGTTCTGTAAAATCATACATTAATGATGTTAAGACGCTTGATTTCCCCAATGAAAGAGAGCAGTATTAATCATCAAAAGGATACTATTAACCGGATCTGAACTGTAAATTCGTTTTTTTAGAGACATTTTATTAATGGAGTAACAATATGGAAATTCTGTTTGAAGATAATCACATTATTGCTGTAAATAAGAATTCATCAGATTTGGTGCAGGGTGATAAAACAGGTGATGTTCCCTTATCGGAGAAGGTAAAAACTTACATCAAGAATAAATTCAATAAACCGGGAGCAGTTTATTTGGGGGTAACCCACCGGTTAGACAGGCCTGTGAGTGGGGTAGTGCTTTTTGCACGAACGAGCAAATCTTTAACAAGGCTGAATGAGATGTTCTCAAACAAAGCGGTTAAGAAAACGTATTGGGCAATCGTTAAGAATAAACCAGAAAAAGATCAGGCAACTTTAAAACATTATCTGATTCGCGACCAAAAAAAGAACAAATCGTTTGCTTACGATAAGGAAACAAAGGATTCGAAATTAGCTGTATTATCATATAAATTAATTGCAAATGCCGATAATTATTATTTATTAGAAGTCGATTTGCAAACCGGGCGTCATCATCAAATACGTTGTCAGCTTGCAAAAATAGGATGCCCGATAAAAGGAGATTTAAAATATGGTTTTCCAAGATCGAATCCGGATGGTGGAATAAGTTTGCATGCACGACGCATTGATTTTATTCACCCGGTAAGAAAGGAAGAAATTAGTATTATAGCAAAACCTCCCGACGATTCTTTGTGGAACTACTTTTTAAATGGGGTGGGCTAATAGAATATTACAATGGAACTAAAATTATTAACAAGTGCTTTGGTTGCATTTTTTGCCCTGGTTAATCCGGTGCATAAAATACTGGTAGTTACATCTTTGCAGCATCAATTTGATGATAAACAACTTAAATATTTGTCTATAAAATCATCTTTTACAGCCTTTTTAATTTTGGTGTTCTTTTTATTCTTGGGCGAACTGATTTTTAATTATGTATTTCATATTCAGCTATATGCTTTTAAAGTAACTTGTGGAGTTGTTCTTTTTTATAATGGTATTGACGGGCTACAAAAAGGAGCACTCATTAAAATCGACCAAAATATAAAACTGGATGATATATTAACTGTTCCAATTGCAATGCCTATGATTGCAGGACCGGCTACTATTACAGCCGCAGTTACTTTTCCAGCCCATTATGGAAGATTTTATACAATTATAGCCATATTTATAGCGCTGTGCCTGAATTTATTACTCATGCTTTATGCAAAAAAAATTGGAACTTTTCTTTCAAAAATAAATATCATGAATGCTTTAATCAGAATAACAGGCCTTATAGTTGCAACTATAGGTTTACAGTTAGTTTTTGATGGGATCACAAATTTTATTGCTACACTTAACTAAAATATTTTACTAATAAAACTTATAAAATGTTCAAGTTCTTAAATAAACCATATCCCTTTAACGATGATTTAAAATATAACAGTAAACTTATATTTTTTATTAGTATAGGTGTGTTGGCATTTCTATATTTATTTCAACCACTCGATGTGAATTTAATGAGTGGTAAGGAAAAGCTTAGCGTAGTTTTAGGCCTTGCAGCAATTACGTTTCTATCACTTAGCCTGAATTTGTTAATTTTACCCAGTTTGTTTCCCGGAATATTTATAAAAAGAATCTGGAATATTAAAAAAGAGATATTTTGGAATTTATGGATACTATCCACTATATCGGTTGGATACTACCTTTATTATAAGGTATTAGGAATTTTTGCAATAGATTTTAAAATGGTACTCGGGCTTATTGTCATTGCAATTATTCCGATTACGGGTATCATTATTGTGAACCGAAACCGGATGCTTCGATCACATTTAAAGTTGGCTGAAGGGATTAACAAAAAATTAAAAGATAATAAATCCATTGAAGATAAGTTAATACATTTTAAATCGGAGTATGTAAAAGACAATCTGTCCATAAAGGTACGCTTACTATTGTTAATCAGAGCAGCGAATAATTACATCGAAATTTTCTGGAAAGAAGGCGATGTGATAAAAAGCCATATGATTCGATCGAGTTTAAAAAGTGCCGAAGATTTATTGCAAGAGCATAATTTCATTTTTAAATGTCATCGTTCCTTTATCATTAATATAAATTTTATTGATAAGATTGAAGGAAACTTGCAGGGATATAAAATCTTTTTCGAAGGACTCGATTTTCCTGTTCCGGTTTCAAAGAATTTTGCATATAAACTAAAACATTTGATCTAATTTTACATCTGAGATAAAAGTATTCGCCACTGTATTTCAATTTTTCACCCCTAAAGGCTTAGTTAAATCCCTTTTTTAGATCGTTAAACCCTTTTTTCATTTTACCCTAATTAATCATAGTAGTTTTGCGGTAGAATTTAATTTAAGATTATTATGAATCCATTAAAAATAGGGAATTTAACCGCAAGGCTTCCCATTGTTCAAGGAGGAATGGGAGTAGCGATATCATTATCTGGACTTGCTTCTGCAGTTGCTAATGCAGGTGGGATTGGAGTAATTTCAGCAGTTGCAATTGGAATGACCGAACCCGATTACATGAAAAACTATCGGGAAGCAAATAAAAGAGCCTTAAAAAAGGAAATACGAAAAGCCAGAAGTAAAACAAAAGGAGTTTTAGGCGTGAACCTAATGACAGCAGTTACTGACTACGACGAATTGTTTACCGTTGCTTTAGAAGAAAAAATTGATGTTATTATTCTGGGTGCAGGTTTACCGTTAAAAATGCCTCAATATATATTAGATAAAGGCTTTGATCAGATTCATACTAAAATAATACCCAAAGTATCATCAGCGAAAGCTGCAAGACTCATATTCTCATATTGGGCTAAAACTTATAATCATGTACCCGATGCTGTGGTTGTTGAAGGTCCTTTGGCAGGCGGACATTTAGGTTTTAAAAAAGCTGACTTGCAAGGCGAAACCACAAGTTTATCGTCTATTGTGAAGGAAACCATTGCGGAACTTAAAAACTTTGAAAACGATTTTCAAAAAGAAATTCCGGTGATTGCTGGCGGTGGAATATTTAATGGGAAAGATATATATGAGATTATGCAAGCAGGAGCAAAAGGCGTAAAAATGGGATCGCGATTTGTTCCAACCAAAGAATGTGATGCTTCTATCGAGTTTAAAAATGCATATATTAATAGTAAAGAAGAAGATATAACAATTATCGACAGCCCTGTAGGATTGCCGGGAAGAGCGATACGTAATAAATTTGTCGATCAGATTAATTCTGGTAAAACAAAACCCTTTAAATGTTATTGGAAATGTTTAAAATCATGTGATTCTAAGAATGTGCCTTATTGTATTGCACAAGCTTTACACAATGCAGCAAAAGGCAATATGGACGAAGGATTTGCTTTTGCCGGAACAAAAGCATTCCAGGCAAACAAAATACAAAATGTTGCAGAAGTAATCAATGATTTAAGGATTGATTATTACAAAGTAAAGTACCTGGAATATTTAAGGAATTTTATTGGAGAGAATTTTACACCAGAAAAATTTCATATCCCAAATATGTTGCGAGAAGGCTTAAAAGTGAAACTTGCATAAAGTAAATTGTTAAAATAATTGGAAAATCTAAAATTGTCTCGTAAATTTAATTGAATTTTTAAATTAATATTATGAATAAAGGAACAGTTAAATTTTTTAATGAGTCAAAAGGTTATGGATTCATTAAAGATGAAGAAACAAACAAAGAGTATTTTGTACATGCTTCGGGCTTAGTAGACAAAGTTAATGAAGACGATGAAGTAACTTTTGAACTGCAAGAAGGCAAAAAAGGATTAAATGCGGTAAATGTAAAATTAGCTTAGTCTAAAATATTTAATGCATTAAAAAGAAGTCTCACCATTGTGGGACTTTTTTTATACAGGAATTTTAACAACCACTTTTATTACATTTTCCTGTTGATCATTAATAACTCCCGGCATGTGAACATCCTGCGGAAACAATATGGAAAAGAAGTTTTCTTTTAAACTGATAAAATTAAGTTTGCCGGTATATTTTATTAAGTCGTTATCTACATCTTTTTCGATCATCGTAAAGTGATTTATATTGCCAAAACCCAGTTTTTCTTCGCCCTTTACTAAATATTGAATATCGATATTTTTTAAATGACTTTCAGCAAAGCATTCGTCTGCTGATTTGGTTTTATATCGATTAATAATAGCAATGCAGTTTGTATTTTTAATTGGATATTTACCATCCGTAAGATTTATAAAATCAGTTTGCTTTAAAAAATCAAATACAGTTTTAAATGCTGTATTTAAACCATAATATTGATTTGCATTGGAGATATGATCAAAAACCATAATAATAAAATGTGTTTAATATAAGTTTTGTGATAAAGAATTTATACTTTTATTGCCTTGAATTTAAACGCTTAGTTCACATACGAGTCAAAACTAAATTAATAAATAAGCAATAATATTAACCATAAAAATTAATAAATCGTGAAAAAAACATTATTAATCTTAATAGTTGTAATAATGGCGGCAATGTCATGTACGCAGAAAAGTACCGATAATGTGAATCCATTATTGGCAGAATGGAATACTCCATATGAAGTTCCACCATTCGATAAAGTAAAAAACGAGCATTTTGCTCCTGCTTTCGAAGAAGCAATGAAGCAACATAAAGCAGAAATGGAAGCTATTTTGTCTAATCCTGAAGAACCAACCTACAAAAATACGATTGAAGCATCGTATTATGCAGGTGAACTTTTAGGAAGAGTGGCAACTGTTTTTGGTGAGTTCAACTCCGTTAATATCAGTGATGAAATCCAGGCTTTAGCTCAGGAAATTTATCCTAAACTCTCAGCTCATGGTGATGAGATAAGCCTTGATCCAAGATACTTTGAAAGAGTAAAGGCCGTTTATGAAAATAAAGATCAGTATGATCTAACTGATGAACAATTATTCTTATTAGAAAATGGTTATAAGGGGTTTATCAGAAGTGGTGCTGCTTTACCTCCTGCAGAAAAAGAAATATTAAAACAAATTAACCAGGAATTATCAGGATTAACCTTAAAATTTAGCCAGAATGTGTTGGCCGAAGTGAATAATTTTAAGTTAGTTGTTGAAAACGAAGAAGATTTATCAGGATTGCCAGAATCATCAATACAGGCAGCTGCTGAACTTGCTGCTCAGGAAGGTATGGAAGGCAAGTGGATATTTACCATTCAAAAGCCAAGTATGATTCCATTTTTACAGTACGCTGATAATCGCGAGTTAAGAAAAGAAATTTATGACGCCTATGTTAACCAGGGAAATCATGATGATGAATATGATAACAAGGAGATCTTAAAGAAAATCTTAAACTTAAGGGTTAAAAAAGCAAAGTTGCTTGGTTATGAAAATCACGCTTCTATCAGAACAGAAAGTCGAATGGCTCAAAATCCCGAAAGAGTATTTAATTTATTAAACCAACTTTGGGACGGAATATTGCCAAAAGTAAAGGAAGAAAGAGCTGCACTACAGGCAATGATCGAAAAAGAAGGTGGTAACTTTAAATTGGAACCACACGATTGGTTCTATTACACCGAAAAACTGCGTAAAGAAAAGTATGATTTAGATGAGAGTGAAGTGCGACCTTATTTCGAACTGGAAAATGTTCGGCAAGGAATATTCGATGTAGCAAATAAGCTTTATGGAATTACTTTCACTCCAATTAGCGGAATTCCTGTTCCACATCCAGAAACCACTGTTTATGAAGTAAAAGAAGCTGATGGATCGCATCTTGCATTATTCTTTATGGATATGCATCCAAGAGCAAGTAAGCGTGGCGGTGCATGGTGTGGTGGATACCGAGATCATAAATTCACACAAGAGGGAGAAGAAATTTATCCTTTAGTTACAAATGTATGTAATTTTACTCGCCCGACTGGCGATAAACCTGCATTGTTAAGTGTTGACGAAGTGGAAACCATGTTTCATGAATTTGGACATGCCTTAGACGGAATGTTCTCTGAAACATCATATAGTGCTTCTAATATTGCCTGGGATTTTGTTGAGCTTCCATCGCAAATTATGGAGCATTGGGCATTTGAACCAGAAGTTCTAAAGATGTATGCTAAACATTACAAAACTGGCGAAGTAATTCCTGAAGAGCTGGTTGAAAAATTAAAAGCAAGTGCTAATTTTAATCAGGGTTTCGGAATGACAGAAGTATTGGCAGCATCTCTACTTGATATTAAATTCCATATGATGACCGAAGAAGATCCAAATTTGGATGTAATGAAATTTGAAAAGGAATATCTTAATAGTATTGGTTTGATACCTGAAATTTATTCGAGATACAGAGCTACCTATTTTAACCACATTATGGGTGGATACGATGCCGGGTATTATTCGTATACATGGGCTAGCGTATTAGATAACGATGCATTTGAAGCATTCAAAGAAACTGATATCTTCGATCAGGCTACAGCAAAATCATTTAGAGAAAATGTGCTTGCTATGAATGGGATTAAAGATGCAATGGAAATGTATGTTGCTTTCCGTGGCCGCGAGCCTAAAAGTGATGCTTTATTAAAAAGCCTTGGAATTGAAAAATAAGTAATTCTTATAAAAAACACGAAGCCACTCTAATTCAGAGTGGCTTTTTTTTTAGGTAAAATGTTTAATTTTGTTAACAATAACTAAATCAAGTTAATGATGAATAAGCTTTGTGATATTTATTGATAAATTCGTATACATATTTATTAATACTTAACTTATGAATAAAATATTATGTATAGCCTTAGTGTTGATTGTTACAATGCTAACCAGAAGTTTTGCCCAACCTGATGAAAACCCACTTGACAATAAACTTTTATTAGTGCTTGATGTCCAAGAGTATACAACAAAATATTTGTTGCCTGACAGCACATCTGAACTCTTTATAAATAAGGTAAATAATATAATCGAAAAAGCTAATCCTGAAAATGTAATTTATATAAAAGCGATTCATCGAACATTAAATCTGAGTTTATCAAAAATTTATATAGATACTTTGCCGCATATGGACTTAGATGAACGCCTGATAATTGTGAATCAAAGGATTTTTTGCAAGACAAAAGCGAATGCTTTTTCGTCCGATCAATTAAGTGATTTTGTGAAAAAATCAGGAATTAAAGAAATTGTGGTGGTTGGACTTATGGCTGAGCACTGTGGTATAAAAACCTTGCTAGGAGGTAAAGAACTTGGTTACAAAATGTATTATATTTCTGAAGCTTTGTTGGGAGAATCAGAAGCAAGCAAGACTGAAATAGTAAATAAGTTAACTAAAAAAGGGATAAGGGAACTTTCGCTGTAAGTTCGCTTAATGATTTTCATGTTATGTAATAGTAAAATTATTCAAATTTAAAACATCAAATTTGGTATATTTGGAAAGCAAAATGAAAATCAAAAACTAAAATATTATGACAAACTTAAATTGGGGCGAACTGCCTTTTGGTTATCTAAAAACCGATTACAATGTCAGATGTTATTATAGAGATGGAAAATGGGGTGAGTTAGAAATCTCATCATCTGAATTTTTAAACCTACATATTTCTGCTACTGCTTTGCATTATGGGCAACAGGCTTTTGAAGGAATGAAAGCTTATCGTGGAAAAGACGGAAAGATACGTTTGTTTCGCTGGGAAGAAAACTACAAGCGAATGGAACGTTCTGCACACGGAATTTTAATGCAACCAATTACCAAAGAGCTATTTAAAGAAGCCATTACCAAAGCTGTTTTGATGAATGAACGTTTTGTTCCGCCTTATGGAACGGGCGCTGCTTTATATTTACGTCCGCTTTTAATTGGCTCGGGTCCACAAATAGGTGTAAAGCCTGCAAACGAATACTTATTTATGGTTTTTGTAAGTCCTGTTGGGCCATATTTTAAAGAAGGTTTTAGTCCTGTTAAAATAGCAGTTGTAAGAGATTCAGATCGTGCTGCACCACTGGGTACTGGAGATATTAAAGTGGGTGGTAATTATGCATCCAGTTTACGCGGAGTTAAGAAAGCGCACGATGCCGGATATGGTTCGCCAATGTATCTTGATTCTGTGCATAAAAAATACATCGATGAAATAGGAGCAGCCAATTTCTTTGGAATAAAAGATAACACCTATATTACTCCTAAATCGCCTTCGATTTTACCATCAATAACCAATATGAGTATTGTACAGCTTGCCGAAGATATGGGACTTAAAGTTGAAAGAAGGCCCGTAGATATTGATGAGTTGGATTCGTTTGAAGAAGTTGGTGCTTGCGGAACCGCTGCAATTATTTCTCCTATTGGCGAAATCTACGATATTGATAAAGACAAAAAGTATATTTTCTGTAAAGATGGCAAAGCAGGACCAATCTCAACGAAGATTTACGAAAAGTTAGTAGCTATTCAGTATGGCGACGAACCAGACCCTCACAATTGGGTTGAAATAATAAAATAAATAAATTGAGAGCTGCTTTTTTGGCAGCTCTTATTTTTATGTTTATTTTACCGACTTTTCTATCTTTAGGCACTTAATTGTATTCATTATGGAATGGTATATAATTCTCGCAGTAATTGCAGTGGGCTTTTTAGCCGGGTTTATTAATACATTGGCTGGTAGTGGATCTTTGCTCACTTTACCTTTGCTCATGTTTTTAGGTTTGCCGGCGAATGTTGCAAATGGAACCAACCGAATCGGAATTCTGTTTCAGAGCATTGTGGCATCAGGAAGCTTTAAACAAAAAAAGGTTCTCGATTTTAAGGTGGGTTTTTGGTTAGGAGTACCAAGTATTATTGGGGCCATTGCAGGATCGTTGTGGGCGGTTAATCTTACCGACGAAATCATGCGGATTTTTATCGGAATTCTTTTGGTAGTAATGTTTTTTATTATTCTTTATAAACCCGATGCGTGGATTAAAGGACAGGCAGGCAAAGTAAAAGAGAAACCTTCCGTTTTACAGATGATTATATTCTTTGGAATCGGTTTGTATGGTGGTTTTATTCAGGCCGGAGTTGGTTTTTTTCTTTTAGGCGGTTTGGTATTAGGAGCCGGTTACGATTTGGTTAAAGCCAATGCAATTAAGGTTTTTATTACCCTGTTATTTACTATTCCTGCTTTAATTGTGTTTGTTATAAATGCTCAGGTTAATTATTTGTTAGGATTTGTTTTAGCGATAGGAAGTATGCTGGGCGCATTTGTTGGTGCAAAGGTAGCTGTAAGCTGGGGTGCAAAATTTGTACGTTACGTGTTACTTGCAGCAATATTAGGTTCAGCTTTAAAACTTTTTGGTGTATTTAATTATATCTTCCAATAAATATGGACAATTTATTGCCCTATTTTTCAATTATTATCGGATTTTTTGCCGGATTTATTAATGTGTTTGCAGGTGGCGGATCACTCCTTACCTTACCGCTTTTAATTTTTATGGGATTACCTGCAAATGTTGCTAACGGAACGAACCGAATCGCGTTAATTCTTCAGAACGTTGTTGCAACCGGTAGTTTCCGACAACAAAAGGTACTTGATTATAAACAGGGGATATTTCTGGTTATTCCGGCTTGCGTTGGATCGGTAATCGGAGCTTTGGTTGCAGTGAATTTAAACGAACAAATTATGGAAACCACCATCGGGATTTTACTGGTGGTTATGTTTCTGTTTATTTTGTTTAAACCAGAAAAATGGCTTATTAAACCCGAAGAACAGAAGATTGTAAAACCAACATTAATACAAATAATAATCTTTTTCGTGATTGGATTATATGGTGGTTTTATTCAGGCCGGAATCGGATTTTTTTTAGTGGCGGCTTTGGTAATGATTGTTGGTGTTGATTTGGTTAAAGCAAATGCACTCAAATTATTTATTGTTTTAATTTATAACATTTTAGCCTTTGTTGTCTTTGTCTTAAATGATCAGGTGAATTATAAAATAGGACTAACCCTTGCTATTGGGAATATGCTTGGAGCCTTTGTTGCAACGCGAATTGCAGTCAAAAAAGGCCCACAATTAGTAAGGTATATTTTATTAATTGCCTTAGTTATATCTGCTGCAAAACTGTTGGGCTTATTCGATTGGTTGTTCTGAGATTACTGTAATCTGAAAAAATAAGTAATGGTTCCTTTTTGGTAAGCCGGAGCATCTGGTTTTTTATCAAATTTAGCTTTTAAGGCTGCTCTTTTTGCTGCTGCTAATAGGTTGGCGTCTAGCGTTGTACTACCTTTAACACCTGGATTGGCATCGGTAACATTGCCATATTTATCCACAGTTATTTCAACAACTACTTTGCCTTCAATTTGATGAGTATAATCCGGTTTGGGAAGTGATTCCGGGTTTCTTCCGGCTAAGCTAAAACTGGTTCCGCTGGTTCCAATCGAATTTCCTCCGGTATGATTATCAGAATCTACCGATCCGGTAGTTGAGCCCTGGTTTTTATTTCCTTCTGTTTCACCTTCGCTCGTACTGGTATTCGTGTTTCGATCCCTGCCCGGGAATAGTGCATTTTCGTTTACTTTTCTTTCTTCAACAGGTTCCGGTTTTTCTTCTTTTTCTTCCTTTGGTTGAGTTTCTGTTTTGGTTTCGGTCTTTTCTTCTTTTACACCTTGTTCTTTAACGGCAGGAGCATCTTCAAAGTCTTGAGTAACAGCACCATCTTCTGTAGGTGAAGGATTCGATTCTGGCACAGACTCCTGAACACTTTCCTGTGATTCTTCCTGGATAGATTCCGACATTCTTGGTTCCACCAGGCCTGCACCTTCATCGGCATCGCCAAAATTTATTAAAATACCTTCTTCAGAAGGTAAGGGAAGGGGTGTACTATATCCAAAAACAATAAATAATACAATAATTATTGTATGAAAGATTATTGTTCCGATAATACCTGCCTTATGTTCTTTAATAAAGTCTGACATTTTTTATTTAGCGGTTGTCGCTAATATTAACTTCCATTTATTATCTTTTGCAATATTCATGATTTTAACTACTTCTTGCAGCGGTACCATCTGATGTGCATGCAAAGAAATGGTTATATCTTCTGCATTTTCGTTTTGAAATTTATTTTGTAAAATCGCTTCAATATCCTCTAGTGGAACCTGGGTTGTTTCGATATAAAATTTCACATCTTCTGTTATTGAAATAGTTGTAACAGCATTTGCTGATGTTTGATGCGAACTTTTTGGCAACAATAATTTTAAAGCATTGGGTGCAATTAAAGTTGAAGTTACCATAAAAAAGATTAACAACAGAAACACTATGTCAGTCATTGACGACATACTAAAACCGGCATTTACTTTATTTCTTCTTTTTAAAGCCATAGTTCCAATTTTTATTCGACCGGCTCATTTAACAGGTCCATAAATTCCGATGTATTTGCTTCAAGTTGAAATACTACTTTTTCTACTTTTGCCACAAGTATATTGTAAGCAAGATATCCAACAATACCAACCATTAAACCGGCAACAGTTGTTACCATGGCTGTATAAATTCCATTCGACAATAAGCTTACATCAATATTGTTTCCGGCATTTGACATATCGTAGAAAGCGCGAATCATACCAATAACAGTACCAAGAAAACCAATCATTGGAGCTGCACCCGACACGGTAGCCAGTGTTGGTAAACCTTTTTCCAGTTTTGAAATTTCAAGGTTTCCAACGGTTTCAATTGCTGCATTAATATCATTTAATGGCCTTCCGATTCGTTGTATACCTTTTTCAATCATTCTGGCCACCGGGCTTTGTGTCGATTGACATAATGCTAAAGCAGAATCAATTTTATCATCATGAATGTAATCTTTTATTCGATTCATGAAATTAATATCGGTTTGCGAAGCTTTTTTAACAGCAAAGTATCTTTCAATAAAGATGTATACAGCTAAAACTGATAAAATAAGAATTGGAATCATAATCCAACCCCCTTTTAAAGCTAATTCCCAAAAAGACAATTTAAGCTCTCCGGCTTCGGCAACAGCAGTATCAATGCTATCGTTTAAACTTATTTGTAATGCTATGAATAAGTTGTACATATTATTTATTCTTTAGAACGTATAAACTATATTATTATTTTAGTAAATGAATTGTCAAAATTACAAAAAACATCAATCATTTGTATCTTTTTCTTTCTTACTAAATTTGTGCCAGAAATTTCGAAGTAACTCAGAAAAAGAATTAAACTCTTCGCGATAAAAAATACCAACACCTTGTGTGTAGGGAGCATCTTCATAAATAAGCTTATCGTTTGATTCATTAAAAGCCTTTACCCGGATTTTACCACTTTTATTTAGCTTCACATCAACATTAAAGTCGCCCACTATATCACTTGCCTGGGCTTCGGTTTGGCCCCCGTAACCAACGTTACCATTAATACTTACTCTGTCGTTTAATAATTGGGTCGATAATGCGACTTCAACCTGGTCTTTTGAGATTTCATCGCCGGGACGATAATTAACACCAATATCCCATTCGTCACTAATCTGTGAAAGCCAATGTGATAACTGGTTCGAAAGCAGTTCGCTTGTGGTAACAGAACCCAGGTTGGCGGTGCTTGCCGAATTGGTTAGATAGTTATCGGTGGTTTGTTCTGGCATAAAGGTGTTTAATACAAGCAGGGATAGAAATTGTTTGTTCTTTTTTTCTTCTGTATTAATCAGCGATCTTACCAGAGTTTTTGTTTCTTCATCGGCGGTGGGTAAGTCAATATTAAATTCAATGCTCGGATTTAATAAGCGTTCTGTTAAGAACACCTGGCATTTTACAGGGATTCTTTTCTTATAAAAATCATTTGTTTGATATAAAGAAGAATCAACTAATCCGGACAATGATGTTTTAAGATTATACGCAGCACTTATATCAACGGTGGCGTCATAAGGAGCTCCATTCCAAATAATATTTCCTCCACGTTCAATTTTAAATCTCTTATTAATTACATTTTGAAGTGTAAATAAATAATCTCCTTCTTCGATAATGTATTCGCCATACATTTCGAATTCCTGATCATCATCAATTTCCATTTTAATATTGCCGGCACCTTTTCCGCGAATCACATCACCGATTTTTGAATCGAAAATAAGCTGAGCTTCTGCATCTGGTGTAACTTCTAAATCGAAATTAAGCTTGAATCCGGAAGTATTAGTATTAAAATCAGTGATATCTTGTTCTATTACTTTTTGAGCATTTACAAAGGTGATAAAACCTGATTCTTCGGCACTTTGCATATGTGTTAACGGAATATTAATTTTCGTATTCTGTTCTGTAATTCCCAATATATCCAATAAAGTTTCATCTTTGTCTCCAATAATGTTTACAATTCCGGTCATAAATGCCGTTCCATAAAAAGCATCATTATCTGATCCGGTAGTATTTAAAGCATGTACTTTTTCTGCATTGATATTAAAATTAAAACTGATGTTTTTATCGGGGCCAAACTTTACAAAACCATTGGTTAATGCTATATTTTGAAACGAATCGTATACTTCTGTATTGGTAAAAACAATTGAATTATTATCTATTTCGGCATTCGTATTAAAATAATAAGGTGTTTTTATATAGTCAATGGTCATTTTGGTATCAATTAACTCAATGCTCCCGTTGAAAACCGGTTTTTGCAGGGCTCCTGTAACTTTTGCATAGCCATTCGCAGTGCCCGTTATTTCTGAAGCAAAACTACTCAAATAAGGTGTTAGTACGTGGGTATGTAATTGATCTATAGATATTTCGAAATCAAGTAAATTACTTTTCGGAAAATAAAAGCCATTTGCTTTAATAATTTCTTTTTGAGCATATTGTGCAGAAACATCCATTCCAATTGCTTTTTGATCGTCTATCCATTGGCTCAAAATTTTGGTGTAGCCAAATGTTTCTTTATTTAAAACCAGCTTATCAATCTCAATATCTGAGAAAAATAATGGCTCATTGTAAATATTTGAAATGTTGGCTTTTCCGTTGATGTTTCCTTCAAATTCCAACTTGTTTTTCGCAGTAATAATGTTCAGGTTAGCAAGGTTTAGATCATCAAATTGAACATATAAAGTATCTGAAGGATTTTCCGATATTTTTCCGAAAACAGCGAAGTGTTGATCGCCATGACTTACTGTAAAATCAATAAAATCAACAGAAGTTGAATCAATGCTGATAATCGATTTGTTTATCATCCAAAGCGAATCTTTTACAATGAACTCAGATGGTAATAAGGTTATTTTGTACGATTGGTCGCCAAAAGTTTCCTCTTGATTAATTTTAGTAGATGCTAATATTTTACCTTGATAGTTTAATGTGTCGTAGTTATTCCAGTCGATCTTAATGTCAATGTTATTGTGATGAACCAGGGATGTGGTTTTAAAATTATCTAAAGTAAAATAATTGTTGAATAAAAAGTCGGAACATTTTGTGACTGTAGTAAATAAACTGTCGTTTGAATAGGTATTTATTATAAGGTCATTAAATGTGTGATGTTTATATTGTAGTTTATTGAAACTGGCATTTAATAAAAACCTTTTATCGTTGTTACTATATTGGAAATTGAGAAAAGAATTATCGCTGATAAAAACACTTGGGATAAAAAATCTGCTGATAATATGTGTTTGTTTTAAATTTACATCCAGCGAAAAATCATTATTATAATCTATTTGTATAGTATCTTCTGGTTGTTTGGTAAGGTTTGGCAGATAATTGTAATAAAGCTGCTTTAACGATTTAATTATCGTGCTTGATTTATAAGAGCCTTTAAGAGTAGCATCAATGTAATCTGATTTTAGAATAATGGAGTGGAGTTCTGCATCGTGTTCGGCTGCAAGCATAAGTGTGTCAAAATTCATTTCTTCATTAAACTTAACCAGTTTAGCATTCGAAAATTTAATATCTCCATTAATGTTATCAATATCTACTCCACTAAAATTGGCTGCTAAATCAAACGATATATTCGATGTAGAATCTTTTTTATCTACATTCAGTTTATATAATTGAGCTCTTGGTACATCGGCATAAAAATTAAAAACTGGAATTTCTTTTGAAAAATCGATACCTCCACTAAAGTTTAATTGTATGTTCGGATCGGTTATACTGAAAATTCCATCGTAGGTTTTTTCGGTTAAAAAGCCATCGAATTTAATATTCTGATAGTTGTATTTATTGATTTCAATCTGGTTAACAACACCTTCGGTTTGGGCCTTTATGGATTTGTTTTGAGTAAAACCCTTAATGTTTGCATTTGCACTTATACTTCCAATAATGGATGTATCACCGGTTAATTCACCTAATTGAAAACTGGTGGTTTGAATATTTCCATCAAAAGATAATATTTTAGATGTGTCGGGCTGTAAAGAAAGGTCTGTTGATACATTGCCTAATTTGGTGGTAAATTTTCCGTATGTAACAAAATCATCGAAAAAGCCTGCAAAGTTTCCTTTGTAATTAATAATCCCCAATTTATCGAAACTATCGGGGATCGTAATTTTTTTGCCTTTTTTTATAAAGGTATTTATCAGTTCAAAATCCTTTGCCCATGTGGTAAGCTTTTTGAAATCGACATAAATAAACATTTGGCTGTAATCCGGAAGTCCGTTTAGGTTAAAATCAGTAATCAATTCGGTTTGCTCGCCTATTTGAAACTTAACATCTTTCCCCTTAAAAGTGCTTAACTTGCTATAAACTCTACCCGAGATCACAGTGTTTAAAGGGATATCTTTAAAAATTGATGCAAAGTATCCAATATCTTTAAAGCTTACATTAGATTCCTGCAATCCGAAGTCGAGCCGGATATTTTTAGCAAATTCATTATAATCATCAAAATCGTTATGAAAGAAACATACTGAATCGGCATTTATATACGAATGGGGTGTGCGGATTTTCACATTTCTAAAAATCATATGATCGTTACCAATGCTCATATTGAATTTTGTACTGTATGTTAAAAAACCAGATTTTTCTGTTACTTTTAGTTTTCGGGCAGTAAGATTAACAATGCCATCTTCAATTTTTAAATCGCGAACATCCAACTCATCAATGTAGCAAACTAAATCATTAAAATTGATCCCATACTCTTTTTCTCTTTTTCGTATTGATTTATACTTAAACACCGATTGTTGCATTTCAACGTTTTGTACAACAATTTTCCATTGCGATTCTTTTTTTATAGTGTCTTTTTTACTACTCCTGATAAGATAAGTAAGGTTAATTGGATTTATGGTATCAAACTTATGTAAATAAAACTTGGCATTGATTAAATTAACTCGTTTGATATTAATAAATTTCTGCGTTCTATTTACTTTGCTAATATGGCAGATAATTTCTTTCGAAAACAGAAGTGTATCTTGCAAATTATCTTCGATATAAACATCTTTTAAAACAAGCTTGTTAAAAAAACGAAAATGTACTGATTTAATATCAAATTTGGCATCCGTATTTTTGGAAACTTCGGCTATAATTTTTTGAGTAAGGTAGGTTTGAACTTTACTGTTTTTTAGAACAAAATAAGCAGTTATTGGTATTGTTGTTAATACCAATAAAAAAATGATTAATATTTTATATATTTTTTTAATACTTTTGCCCATTGTTAACCTAACGCAAAAGAAGCAAAAAAAATTATAAAATACTCAAATTCTTGGCAATAAATGAGCATTACAATACTTGGAATAGAATCATCTTGTGACGACACATCTGCAGCAGTAATAAAAGATGGTTATTTGCTTTCGAATCTAATTGCAAATCAGAGTGTTCACAAAACCTATGGAGGTGTTGTTCCAGAGCTTGCATCTCGTGCGCATCAGCAAAATATTATACCGGTTGTTGATCAGGCTTTGAAATTAGCTCATGTTGAAAAAAAAGAAATTGATGCAGTTGCTTTTACACGCGGGCCCGGGCTTTTAGGTTCTTTGCTGGTTGGAACTTCATTTGCAAAGTCTTTTTCTTTAGCAATGGATATCCCATTGGTTGAAGTAAATCATCTACAGGCACATATTTTAGTGCACTTTATAAAAGAAATAGAAAAAGAGAAAGATTATCCTGAATTTCCTTTTTTGTGTCTCCTGGTTTCTGGTGGCCACACTCAAATTGTGGTTGTCAGGAATTATTTAGACATGGAAATTATAGGCCAAACCATTGACGATGCAGCCGGCGAAGCTTTTGATAAATGCGCCAAAGTAATCGGATTACCTTATCCGGGAGGCCCGGTTGTTGATAAATACGCGCAACAAGGAGATAAAAATAAATTTAGTTTTAGCAAACCACGAATAAAAGACCTTGATTATAGTTTTAGTGGATTAAAAACGTCTTTCCTGTATTTTATTCGTGATAACATTCAGGAAAATCCGAATTTTGTAAAAGAGAACACGATGGATTTATGTGCAAGTATACAACATTCCATTGTTGAAATATTGATGCAAAAATTAGAAAAGGCAGTTAAATTAACCGGCATAAAACAAATTGCAGTTGCTGGAGGAGTTTCGGCAAATTCAGGTTTAAGAAATGCACTGCAACAGCGGGCTCAAAAATATCAGTGGAAAACCTTTTTGCCCGAATTTAAATTTACTACGGATAATGCTGCAATGATTGCTATTACAGGATATTATAAATATCTGAATAAAGAATTCGCATCGCAGGATATAACTCCTTTAGCAAGATTTCCTTTTTAACTAAGAATTAAACTAAAAATGGTTTGATGTATTTCGAAATGTTTTAACTTTAGTGCATTGGTTAATGAAAATTTAATTATGCATTTTTTTATTACTGAAATACTTGATCAATTTGAATCGATAAGCCTTGCAGATCTGAACGATTATAAATTATTGAATCGAATTGATACAAAATATATTTGTAATTTATCTGTATTGCCTGAGATATTAAACAAAGCAAAACCTTATTTTAAAGTTCAAGCCATAAATAACGAAAGATCTTTTAAATACGAATCGCTGTATTTTGACACAAAAGATCTGAAAACTTATTTCGATCATCACCAAGGTAAAAGAATACGTTATAAAATAAGATTTCGTAATTATTTAGATACCGGTGATACGTTTTTAGAAATAAAAAAGAAGAAAAATTTTAACCGAACCATAAAGCAAAGAGATGAGTTTGAATTCTCGAATTCACTAAATCAAAACCATCAACGTTTTATTAGTAAAGTGATTGAAATGCCGGAAAGTGGTTTTAAGCCAACTATCTGGACAAAGTTTAATCGTATTACATTGGCTGGTAAAAACCATATTGAAAGAGTGACAATTGATAGAAATATTAGCTTTAGTGATGAGCAAAACCAAAATGAGATTGAAGTTCCGAATATGGTGATTATTGAAGTAAAACGCAATAAATCAGGAGATGTTAGTCCGTTTACAAAAATTTTAAAAGATTTAAGAATTCGACCTTTCGGGATTAGCAAGTATGTGCTTGGTAATATTTTAATAAACCCGGAATTAAAGCATAATCGATTTAATAAAAAAATATCAACAATAAATAAAATATCTTATGATAACTGATTTCATTTTAACATCTATTGAAACAACCAAAATTTTTGGTCTGGAGTTTTTTCACGCTGAAGAATTTTGGCAGTTAATTGGCCGATTCCTATACAATACATTCTGGATATTTATTCCGTCATATTTTCTGTATTTTAGAAATAAAGGAGATCGAGAATACTTTTTTACTTTTATGATTGCCAGTATTATTGTATTTCAAATTTGCATGTTACTGGGAACGGTTAGTTTGCGAATTGGATTTGCTCTTGGACTCTTTGCTATATTCGGAATTTTGCGGTATAGAACAAATCCTATACGCCCTCGCGAAATGACCTATTTATTTCTTGTAATAGGTATGTCGGTGAAAAATTCGCTGGCAAATGTAAATATTAGTTTATCGGAACTAATAATTACAGATGTTTTAACCGTGCTTATTGCGTATTTAATAGAAAAATATCTTGCTAAATTAAAATATGTTAAGAAGGAGATAATTTACGATAGAACTGATTTAATAAAACCTGAAAAATATGATGAACTATTAATAGATTTATCTAAACGTTTTGGATTGAGAGTTACTAAAGCAGAAATTGGCCAAGTTGATTTTATTAGAGATCAGGTGAAATTAATTATTTATCTGGAAAAGTTAAATGCGTCAAAGAATGTAACTATGCCATCGGATTAATAGAATCGTGTAAAAAGGGACATAAATCAGTTAAATAATAACTATATTCTTGGGGTTTACGGTATGAAATATTTCATAAAAAGTTTATTATTTTTTGCTACATTATTTTTATTCAATGGATCTTTTGGCCAAAATGTAAACTTAACCGATAGTTCATTATTCTCACAAGATTTTTTTGATAATGATGAAAACTTAAGGCTGCAACTAAAATTTGATATTTCAGAATTCAGGTCTAAAAAAAATCCAAAGAAAGATTATCCTGCTGAACTAACTTATTTTATTGATGACTCTACCAGGGTTATTAAAAATGTTGAAGTTGAAATGAGAGGCGTTTCGCGACAAAGAATGTGTGATTTTCCGCCATTTTTTTTAAAGTTGAAAAAATCTGGAATAGACCTTCAACATTTAGGGGGAGCAAAAAAAGTGAAAGTAGTTACTTTATGCAAAAACGTGACAGGATACGAAGCATACCTTTTAAAGGAATATTTGATCTATAAAATATATAATTTAATTACTCCATATAGCTTTAGAGTGCGTTTGGTTAATTTTAAACTGATTGATGAAGGACGAAGAAATAGATCCTTCGATAGAATATTCTTTTTAATTGAACCTGAAGATTTATTAGCACAACGACTCGATTGCTTGCCAATTGAGAAAGATATCTTAAACTATAGGCATACACAGGTCGATGCTACAGATATAATGAATATGTTTCAGTATATGATTGGTAATACGGATTTTACTATTCAGGGAAGGCACAATATAAAACTACTCAAACCCATTGATCACACACAATCTTTACTCATTCCAATAGCATATGATTTTGATTTCTCGGGTTTTATTAATACAGAATATGCCGATCCGGCAGATATTTTACAAATAAAGGATGTAAGAGAAAGGTATTATTTGGGAATGTGCAGATCGGATGAGCAGTATAAAAAAACAATTGATTTATTTAACGATAAGAAAGAAATGATTTATGACTTGATTAATTCATTTGAATATCTATCCAAAAAAGAAAGAAGAAGAACAATTAAGTATATTGAAGAGTTCTATAATTTAATGAACGGCGATGATTTTATCAAGAAGGAACTTAGGCGAACATGTCGGAATTAAAATAGCTTAAGCAATGCTCCGTGCAATGTGCCACGGTAAAAAGTATTAACATCGATAAAAAGTATTTCTCCATAATCGCCTAGTTTAATACTCGAATCTATACCTAACAATTTCCCATTATAAAAAGATGCTATATTAGGTAGTGATGTATGTCCAACTATAACATGATTTACCTTAAAATACGTTAATATCTCATCTAATTTATCTTCAGAAAAATTAGGAGAAAAGTATCCTCTATACCAAATCGGCCCATTTGTTCCATTAAAAAAGCTTAATGTTGGATCTTTAAGTATACGCATCATATCATTATGGTATATCTCATTTATAAAAAGGCTGTTTATTTCGCTCTTGCTCAATTGATAGTCTAATAATTCAGGCGAAATGCCAGCATGTGTAAATAAAATATTATTTATTCTTACCAATGCAGGTTTGGATCTTAACCAACTACCCAGAATCGAGTTTTCTTCAAAAAGACCAGCGTAATTAAGGCCAAGGATAAAACTTACCAGCTTGTAGTTACTATGAATGTATCTTAAATCGTTGTGGAATATCATAAGTTCATGGTTTCCTATTAGGTAATGAACTTTACCTCCAAAAATTTCTGCTTGTTGCTCCAATTTATATACCAGCCATAGCATTTCCGTTACTTTATCTCCACGATCAAAAATATCGCCTAAAATTACCAGGTGGCCTTTCCCGAATATCCAGTTGTTGTTTTCATCAATTACCTTATGTACTTTTAATAACTGTAACGCTAAATCGTACTGGCCATGAATGTCACTAATTGCAACTATCTTGTCAACATTTTTGTAATCTTGTGTGTAATTTAATTCTCCGTTGATAATTTCGGGATGTAACTCGATATTAAATTTCCTTTTTAAGAATCTGGTGTTCTTATTGTTGATTTTTCTTTCTTTAAGCTTGTTGTTTTTTATCCATTTAACCAAAAGATTCTCATTTTCGATGAATATATACGGCCCATCATTAATTTTTATTTTTTCTGTTGTTTTTAGAATTGGATCATCGGCATAGATAGGCTTATCCCATGAAACAAGTATAAATATCAAACAAATTACCGTATATAATCTTTTAGAAGCCATTGATTAATTGTATTTTATAAATATAAACATTTCAGTTAAATAAAGGTTTACGCTTGGCTTAGTTTATTTTTTGTATTCAGCCTGAATAAGATGGATATACTCAAAAGTATCAGCGCAATAAAAGAAAGGCCTATGCCAATTCCATATTTGTCGGCGATAAACCCTATGATAGGAGCAATTATGGCAGCAAAAAGACTTTTAGCCTGCGAATTTGCTGACAATGCGGTGGCCAGTATTTCATCTTTATAATGTTCACTTACAAATGCAACTCCAATGGGGTTCCTGAGATTTTCAATTAAACTAATGGCTACATAAAAAACAATGGATAAAGTAAATAGTGAATAATGATAAAACACTCCACTAAAAAAAGTTAGAATAAAACCGATATACATGGTGGTATTTAATATTTTTTGTTTTGATTTAACCAACTCTTGAACACGGCCTGCATTTTTTGAAGCAAACGATGTAAAAATATAGAGTATAAAATAAATGAACCCCACCATAATGGCTGATTTTTGCTTCTCTGATAAACTCAGTAAAACAGGTATCGAAATGGCAAATGCCTGAATTATTGGCTGTAGGTAATCTTTCGTTGATTTATGCAATCCGCTATGCACCGATAAATTGCTTATGGCTTTAATAATGTTCACATGCCTGAAACTATAAATAAAATCTTTCGTGATGGTAATGAATTTTCTGAATATAACATGAATGTTTAACTTTTTATGTGAGCCATCTAAATAACCAGGATAGCTTATGAGCAAAAACAGGTCGAGTAAATAAGGTATAGTGGAAAACAAGAAAATGGCAGTGTAATTACCTGTATAAAATACAATGAATGCTGCAATTAGCGATGATATTGCAGATCCCATTTGCGACCACGATCTGGTATGGCCATAATAACTTGCACGCTGTTGATCCCAATTGTTTCTTTTCAGATATTCAAAGATCATTGCTTTATGTGTTCCTGTTCTAAATGCATCGCCAAAAGCATAAAATACCATGGCCAAAACAAATATGGAGTATTTATTTCCCAGATAAAAAAACACAAAGGAGATGATATAAAATACAAATGAGCTGATCAGAGTTCTTTTTCGTCCTAATGAGTCTGCTATCACACCAGAAGGAATTTCAAAGATATTGGCCATTATTTCTCGAATGGCTATCAGGGTTCCGATTTCAAGAAAAGTAATTCCTTTTTCGATAAAAAACAGAAAGAGAAAAGGTTCAAAAAAACGTAAGTTTTTTAAAAAACCGTACAAACTAAATTTATAGTACTGAATATTTTTTTCGAACTTCGCAGCCATTTCCGATTAAAAAAAAGCACAAGAAAACCTTGTGCTAATAATTGTTAATTGCAATTATAGTTTTTATTCGTGTTTTTTTAATGATGTGATCGCAATAAAAATCGATCCGATAATAAGAATTAGAAAACTTACTGCAAACAGAGTTTGTCGTTTAACAATTTTTAAAACCGTTTCGTTTTTATTGGTAATGTCTGTAACAATCGATAAAGTAAAATCTGGTAACCTTGTTGATGGGTCTTGTTCAACATACATAAACTCTGCATCCATCTTCTGATCTTTAATGTTGAAGGTTGACTTTTGATCTGTTTTTTCAATAAAGGTATTCACGATTAGGCTATCAGGAATATATCGATTCAAAGCTTCATCAATTAATGGAAATTGATAATCGATATTTCCGAACCAATAATTAACCGAAACAATATTTTCATTTTCTGCGGTTATTTGTTTTAATCGATTTATAAACATTTCCATTATTTTATCAGCAACTTCCGAATAGCTGCCAATTTCAATTAATATCTTTCCATCTGCAGTGGGTTGATACGAATATGATTTTAATCTTTTTGTCGATGATTCGAACTGAAACCGTTCAGCAAAAAAAGCTTTTGATCGTAAAATCCGGTTCAGGTGATTAATTTTTTCATCGCCAAAAGCAGAAAAGTCTAAACCCCAATCTGTTGTGTAGGTTGTGTTTACAACTACATTATTTTCGATAATATATAAATCATGAAAAACGGTGTCTAAACCAAGCGATTTAAGTTCTGTATTCAAATTTGCAGATCTTAAATCAGCGCTTCGTTTTTTTGTAAGTTTTTCTAATGCATCCCTTTGAATATCATAAAATGATTTTTCGAAAGTTTTTAATGCAGAAGTTTGAAATTGGCTAATCCCAATAATCTCATTTCTAATTTTATTGCGGAGTTCCTGTTCGTTTGTTTGTTGTATATTAACGGCATCCTGAATGGTTATTATGGCCAATATTATATTTAATAATAGAACCACAACAGTAACTTTTATAAAAAGACGCCTGTAAATTGATTTCCTTTTTGAGCGTTTGTCCATGACGAATCAAATTTTGTTTTACGGGATGTTAAGTTAATAAAAAAGATTTTAGTAATAAAGTGTTGTATTCGTATTTAATTAATAAAAATGAAATAATCTTTTTTATTGCTTTAAAAACACTCATGAACTTTAGTTTGTACAAATTTTCATTATTTTAGCGAAATCATAAATTTTAAAACCATGGAGTTTAAGAAGCACAGTTTATACAAAGTAATGGATGTAGAAAATGTTATTGCAGAAGTTTTTACCACATATATTAAAAATTTCTGGAAGATATTTATTATAAGTTTTACGGCAATTTTTTTCTATCAGTTATTGGTTTATCACTTAGGTTTTTATAAAATAGTGAATGCTACCGATCCTGACGAAATGGTTTCGATCATGATGGGACTTCGAAAGGAAATACTGATTGCAACACTTTCTTACGTTATTATATATGGTTTTTTATTTACTATAATCATCAATTTCGTATTAAAAAAAGATAGTTCTCAAAGTGTTCATATGGGAGAATTAATTACAGAATCCTTGAGTAAATATGCTGTACATGTAGTATTCTTCTTAATCCTGTCGTTTTTAATATATATTGTCGGCGCAGTTATTGGCATTCTTGCTTTATTTATTGGTTTCTTTGTTGCTTTATTTTATTTAGGAACAGTTTTAACCATTGGAGGAACTGTGGTTGTAGCTGAAGAAAAGAATGCCCTGGAAGCAATTGTGCGAAGTTTTCAGTTAAGTCATAAAGATTTTTGGCCTGCTCTTGGGTCTTTTGTAATATTTGCATTGATTATGGTTCTTATTTCTTTTATTATGAGTGCTTTAATGTCAATTCCATTGGTAATAATTTTTATCGATAATTTTAAAGAATCAGGCAGTTTTTGGGATGCAATTAATTTAAAAAATTATGATATTGGTGTTTGGTCGGTTGTTATGAATTCAATCGCAGGGGCAATTATGTACCCACTTTATCCGATTTTATCACTGGTGCTTTATTTTAAACTTAAATTTACAGAAGATAAAAAAGCAAATTCTCCGGTTTTATAGTATCTTCCGAATTTTTTTTAAATGACCTTTTGTTTAATCTGAAATTTAAACGCAACCTTTTTAGAAAACTTGCCATCTATAAATATTAGCAAGCATCAATTAAAAACTGTTTAGTTTTCAATACCCTAACCTAAATAACGATACTGTTGTTTTTATGCAGTAGCAATTATTATGAGCGGTGAAATAAAATCACCGCTTTTTTCATGGAATCAACTGGCATGGAAATAAAACATTTTGCCGATAATTTTGTATATTAATCAAAAAAATCAGAAAAGATTATGATAGCAATTCTATCTCCGGCAAAAACATTGGATTATAAAGCCAAACCGCAAACCAATCAATTTTCACAACCCGTATTCTTAAACGATTCTAAAACGCTTATCGCAGAATTGCAGAAATTGAGTCCTGCGGGTATTGAATCTTTAATGAGAGTAAATAAAGATATAGCTTCCTTAAATTTTGAAAGATTTGCTTCGTGGTCGATGCCATTTAACTTAAAAAACTCGAAGCAAGCCTTATTAACTTTTAAAGGGCAGGTTTACGTAGGGTTAGAAGCAAAATCTCTTACAGAAGATGATTTGTTTTTTGCTCAGAATCATTTAAGAATTTTATCAGGCTTATATGGTATTTTAAAACCACTTGATTTAATGCAAGCGTATCGATTAGAGATGGGTACAAATTTAAGTAATCCGAAAGGAAAAAATTTGTACGAGTTTTGGGGGAATAAAATTACCGAAGCTATAAATAACGAACTAGCTGCACATAAACAGAAAGTATTAATAAACCTGGCATCGAACGAATATTCCAAAGTTATTAAACCAAAATTAATTAAGGGCGATATAATAACGCCCGTTTTTAAGGAAATCAAAGGAAACTCATTTAAAGTAATTACTGTTTATGCTAAAACAGCCCGTGGTTTAATGAGCCGTTTTATAATTAAAAACAGAATTGAAAATCCGGAAGATATAAAAGCATTTGATACCGATGGTTATTTATTTAATCAACAGCTGTCAACCAACAAAGAGTGGGTGTTCACACGTTAAGCAACAAAAATACTTTTCAGCAAATTAGAATATTCAACTATTAAAATAACTTTTATACCTTTGCCGCATAAAAAGTTAAAAGTTATGAGTAGTAATAACAATGGTGATATGCTGTCGAATCAGAATATTACTGATTTTGTTACAGTGCTAAGTGAGTTTTGTATTTTTGTTGAAAACACTAACCGTTTTAGTAAAAAGGATTTTCTGGGTAAAGCCATAAAATTATTACCCATGCTTTATATAAAAGCTTCATTTTTACCAAGACTGGAATCAATTTTTGATGATGAGAATGAGAAATTTGTTTCTGAAGAAGACTGGAACTTTATTCATGATGCCGTTAAAAGTAAGTTAGGATATCATGATGAATACCCTGATGTTTTTGATCCATTAACTCATGAGCAGCTGGAGCAAAGTACTGCTTCTGTAGCAGATAATATTGCGGATATTTATCAAGATCTGAAGAATTTCATTAGCTTATATAATATTGGAACAGAAGAAATAATGAATGATGCCTTATGGGAATGCCAGATGAATTTTGAAGAGTTCTGGGGCCAAAGGCTTTTGAGTGCGCTTAAGGCAATTCATATGGTATATTTTAGTGGCGACGATCTGGACGATGAAGAACAGGATGAAGAAACAAACAAGGATATGGATACAAGTAATTGGTTTTTGTCTAAACGACAAGATGATTTTAGAGAAGAGGAATAACAAATGTTTGCAGAAAATTTAACCAATAATGAAGTAAACGAACTTCCCATTTACCAATTCGGTGGAGGTATTTTTTTAATTGATACTTTTGAAAAATTAGACGATTATCTACCACTTCTGGAGAATCAGCGTGTTTTGGGATTCGATACAGAAACAAAACCGAGTTTTAAAAAGGGGAAAGTTAACCCGGTATCGCTTTTACAGATTTCTACAAATAACGAGGCATTCTTAATACGCATTAATCGGGTGGGCTTACCCGACGAGATCAAAAATATTTTATCCAATCCTGATATCATAAAAGTTGGGCTTGCGATTAAAGATGATATTAAAATCTTAAAAGATATAAATAATTTTGAGCCAAATGGTTTTGTCGATTTGCAGGATTATGTGGAGGATTTTGGAATTGCTGCCAAAAGCCTGAAAAAGATTACGGCCATTGTGTTAAATAAACGAATTTCAAAATCGCAGCAGGTTACGAACTGGGAGAAGGCTGAATTAACCGAAGCACAGAAAGTATATGCAGCAACTGATGCCTGGGTGTGTTTAAAAATTTATAAAAAGCTTAATAATATTAAATAAAAGCATAGCATGGATTATACGAAAGTTATATTAAAATCTGGAAAAGATCAGTCGGTTAGGCGTTATCATCCCTGGATATTTTCCGGGGCAATAAAAAAGATTATTGGTAATGTGAACGAAGGAGATTTGGTAATGGTTACCGATAATAAAGATGAGTTTTTAGCCATCGGACACTACCAGATTGGGTCCATCGCAGTGCGAATTGTATCGTTTCATAAAACGGAAATTGATTCGAATTTCTGGAAAGAAAAGATTCACAAAGCTTATGAATTCAGAAAGAAATTCGGATTAACCGAAACTGAGAATAATAATGTATACCGACTAGTGCATGCAGAAGGCGACGGATTACCCGGATTAATTATTGATTACTATAACGGTACAGCTGTTTTGCAGATGCATTCGATTGGAATGTATTTAAACCGCGAGCTTTTTATTGATGCACTTAAAGAAATATATGGCGATAAATTAAAGGCTGTTTATGATAAAAGCGAAGCAACCATTCCTTTTAAATCAGAAATCCAGGCAAAAAATGGTTATTTGTATGGAAATCAGTCGGAAAAAGTTGTTCTGGAATATGGTAATAAATTCAAAGTAAATTGGGAAGAAGGCCAAAAAACCGGTTTTTTTATCGATCAACGAGAGAACAGGAAACTGTTGGCTCATTATTCAAAAGACCGTACCGTATTAAATGTTTTTGGATATACCGGTGGATTTTCTGTTTATGCAATGAGCGGCGGTGCAAAAGAAGTACATTCGGTTGATAGCTCTAAATCAGCCATTGAGCTTACCAACGAAAACATCGCATTAAATTTTGATGATACCAGCAGACATAAAGCTTTTGCCGTTGATGCATTTGAGTTTTTAAATGATATAGATAATAAATACGATATAATTATTCTCGATCCACCGGCTTTTGCTAAGCACCATAATGTATTGCATAATGCATTGCAAGGTTATAAGCGTTTAAATGCAAAAGCAATTGAAAAGATAAAACCGGGGGGTATTTTGTTTACCTTTTCGTGTTCGCAGGTGGTTAGTAAAGAAAATTTCAGAAAAACAATATTTACTGCTGCGGCTAATACCGGACGTAACGTTAGAATATTACATCAGTTAAGTCAGCCTATCGATCATGCGGTGAATGTTTATCATCCGGAGAGCGAGTATTTAAAGGGATTGGTGGTGTATGTTGAGTGATGTGGTTGTTTTTAAGTATTTTATTAAATTTGTATTCAAAAAATAAATGATGAAAAAAGCATTACTTTCTTTCGCAATATTATTGTTGGGATTCAATCTGTTAAATGCTCAATATATTTATCCTGTTTCTGAATATCATGCATCAGATCGATCGGCACAATTATCGAACTTCGATATAAAGGATACCGTCCTGTTTCTCCCTTTGGGCGAAAGTGGTTTGCATATTTTAAATATTGCCGATATTAATGATATTAAAGAAATAAAGGTATACACAGAATATGAAAAACGATCGCGAAAAAAAGTGTATGGTATTGCAAATGAAGTTAATGTAAATGGTAACAGACTGTATTTATCATTTGGCCCGCTGGGCTTAAAAGTTATGGATATTACCGATCCCGGCATGCCATATGTAATAGGTACTTATTATCGCTATCAGGATGTTTACTGTACCGAACTTTATGAAAATTTTGCTTTGCTTGGCTATGTTGGAATGGGGCTTGAGATTGTAGACCTTACGAACCTGAATGACATTAAAATGGTTTCGAGAAATAATGTGAAAGACTTTTCGGTACAAAATATCGAAGTTATTCCACCGTACATTGTTATAAGCGGAGGCAGCAGGGGACTTAAAATATTTAAATTCAGCGATCCATTCACTACATTTAAACAGGCTGATTTTCCAAAAGACTATTTGGTTGAAAGCAGTGCAAATAAATTACTAATCAGAAATTCTACTGCTTATTTGGCAAATGATTTTAAAGGATTAACCGTGTTAAATATGGGATTGCCGGCTTATCCTTTAAAAGTGAACGAAATAAAAACCACTGGCCGGGCGCAGGATGTAATTAACGATAGAAATTATTTATACATCGCATCCGATAAATCGATTGAGGTATTTGATATAAAAGATCCCGAGAAGCCACAAAAAATTCATGAATATCTTGATAAAAACAAAGATTTTAAAAGCTTAAGAATATATAGTGATCATTTATTTGCAAGTTATGCAGATGGCAAGGAATATGGAATTATGATTTTTCAGATTGAATAATAAAGTACTAGTTTTCCAGATTCCAGGTTAATAAATCATCCTTATCTTTTATAATTTTTTCATTGTCCAGTAACCAGCGAATTACTTTAAGATTTTTTTCTTCGTCGGTTTGCAAGCCGGTTACTAATTCGTCTAGCGAAACCAGATTGAATTGCAGTTTCTCTTTAATTTCATCAAGGATTAAATCGAATTCATATTTGCTTAAATCCAGTTCATTCCGGCGGGTACAAACATCGCACTGGCCACATCGTTGCGGATTTTTATCGCCAAAATAACTCAGTAATATCTGGCTTCGGCATTTATTATTTGACGATGCATAGTAGAGCATCGATTCCAATCGCTCCATGTAGCGTGTTTTTCTAAAATTGTAATTTTCTCTTGAAATATGAAGCGATTTATCGTCTAAACGTTCTTCGGTAAAAACAACGAAAGGATTTTTCTTTTTTGGTATATAATTTAAAATACCAAAGGTTTTTAGCTTGTTTAAATAGTCGTAAACATTTTGAATATCTACGCTTGCTTTTTTCGATAAGGAGTTCTCATCAATATTCACATAATCCGAGAATAAACCGGTATACGACCTAAGAACTAATTTAATAAAACCATCGAATTTTGCATTGGCAATCTGGAATTTATATAAATCGTCGCGGCCAACTAAAAAGTGAATTTTAGAACTGCTGAATAATTCGTCTGTAAGTTCAATATAACCTTCGCGCTGAAGAAATTTTAAACTGCTATGGATGGTTAGAAGGTTAAAATTGTAATTTTTTGCAAAATCAGAAATAATAAAATCGTACGACATACCTTTTCCTCCGCCATAAGGTACCTGGAAATAATTGCACAGAGCCTGATAAATGGCTTTAATTTCTTTAATCTCCGGAAAACTGGTAACAATTCTTTTTTCTGCTTTAACTTTATCGGAGTTGTTGTATAAAAGTACAGCACTGGCTTTTTTTTCATCACGTCCACCACGGCCTGCTTCCTGAAAATAGGCTTCTATGTTATCGGGTAAGTCCAGGTGAATCACAAAGCGAACATCCGATTTGTCGATTCCCATTCCAAAAGCATTCGTGGCAACCATTACCCTTGTTTTGCCTGATTTCCAGTTATTTTGTTTTTGACTTCTGGCTTCGTGCTGCAAGCCTGCATGATAGTAGTCGGCTGATATTTTTTCTTTTATAAGATACAAGGCCGTTTCGCGTGTTTTCTTTCGATTTCTTACATAAATAATTCCACTGCCTTTAACTTTTTTTATTGTATCAATCAGGTATCTTTGTTTATCTTCAACTTCACGCACCAGATAAATGATGTTTTTTCGTTCGAAACTTTTCCGAAAAACATTTTTTTCAGTAAAAAGGAGTTTATCCTGAATATCATCAACTACTTTTGGAATTGCAGTTGCTGTTAATGCTAAAAAAGGAGCGTTTGGGACCAGTTCTCGCAAACGGGCAATTTGAAGGTACGAGGGGCGAAAGTCGTAACCCCACTCCGAAATGCAGTGAGCCTCGTCAATGGCAATCAGATTCACATTCATATGTTTTACGCGAACCTGAAAAATATCAGTGGAAATACGCTCAGGTGATATATATAAAAATTTTACATTGCCATAAATGCAGTTATCCAAAGCAATATCGATCTCATTTTTTGTCATTCCGGAGTAGATGGCGATGGCTTTAATATTAATTTTTTGCAGGTTTTCAACCTGATCTTTCATTAAAGCAATGAGCGGAGTAATAACAATACAAATACCGTCCTTTGCCAAAGCAGGAACCTGAAAAGTGATTGATTTACCGCCTCCGGTTGGCATTAAAGCAAGAGTATCTTTACCTTCCATTACCGAACGGATAATATCCTCCTGCAATGGCCTAAATTTGGAATACCCCCAGTATTTTACAAGTATTTGCTCGTATCTGTTCATTTAAATGGAATATACAAAAATATGATCTTACAATTAAATGTTAAAAAAACCAAAAGTATAGATTATCTCAGATTTTCGCCTGATATATTGCTAATTTTTTGTAATTTGGCACAATTTTAAAAATACATAAAAACCATATACAAATGTCATTTTTACAGGATAAAGTAGCTCTCGACGGATTAACATTCGATGATGTATTGTTAATTCCGGAGTATTCAGAAGTTTTACCGCGCGATGTAGATGTTTCTACACAGTTCTCTAAAAATATTCGTTTAAATATACCTATTGTTTCGGCTGCAATGGACACGGTAACCGAAGCGGAATTGGCCATTGCCATTGCGCGCGAAGGTGGAATAGGTGTAATACATAAGAATATGAGCATAGATGAGCAGGCTAAACAGGTAAAAACTGTAAAGCGTGCCGAGAATGGAATGATTTACGATCCGATTACGATTAAGAAAGATAATACAGTAGCTGATGCTCTTAATCTTATGAAAGAATATAAGATTGGCGGTATTCCTGTTGTAGATGATTCAAAAACGCTAATTGGTATTGTTACAAACCGGGATTTGCGTTTTGTTTATCAGTTAGATATGAAAATAGAAGAGGTAATGACTAAAGACAACATCATTACAACTCATCATTCAACTGATTTGGAAAAGGCTACCAAGATTTTAAAAATGCATAAAATTGAAAAACTACCGGTAGTTGATGATAACAATAAACTTATTGGCTTATTAACTTATAAAGATATTACTAAAGTTCAGGATAACCCGCACGCATGTAAAGACTCAAAAGGAAGATTAAGAGTGGCTGCCGGCGTGGGTGTTACTACAGATACTATGGAAAGAGTTGCTGCATTAGTTGATGCCGGTGTGGATGCAATTGTTATAGACACCGCCCATGGACATTCTGCAGGAGTGCTTAGCATGCTAAAAACCGTAAAAGAGAAATTTAAACAAATTGATGTAGTTGTTGGAAATGTCGGAACCGGTCAGGCCGCAAAGGCGCTGGTTGATGCAGGAGCCGATGCGATAAAAGTAGGTATCGGGCCGGGGTCGATTTGTACAACACGTGTAATTGCAGGTGTTGGCTTACCTCAATTAACTGCCATTTACGAAGTGGCTAAAGCCATAAATGGAAGTGGAGTGCCTGTTATTGGCGATGGTGGTTTACGCTATTCGGGCGATATTGTTAAAGCAATAGCTTCGGGCGCAAACACGGTTATGGCTGGTGGATTATTTGCAGGTGTAGAAGAATCGCCAGGTGAGACAATTATTTATAACGGACGAAAGTTTAAATCGTATCGCGGAATGGGATCGCTGGAAGCAATGCAATCGGGATCAAAAGATCGATATTTCCAGGATGTGGAAGATGATATTAAGAAGCTGGTTCCGGAAGGAATCGCGGCCAGAGTTCCATTTAAAGGAAACTTATCTGAAGTAATTTATCAATTGGTAGGCGGATTAAGAGCCGGTATGGGTTATTGTGGAGCTGCCAATATTGACAAATTAATGGAAGCCAAATTTGTTCGTATTACAGGTGCCGGAGTTGCTGAAAGTCATCCGCACGATGTTGCAATAACGCGCGAAGCTCCAAACTATAGCCGACAATCATAAAACCCAAAGTACTGACATAAAATCTAAATTTATGAAAAAGCTAAGTATTTTATTTTGTTCTGTGTTGATTCTTACAAGTAGTTTATTACTTGCACAAACAGAAGAAGTATTACTTACAATAAACGACCATGAGATTTTAAAAGATGAATTTGTAAGAATATACGAAAAAAATAAGACCAACTTATCAACGGGCGATATTACATCTGTTGATGACTATTTAGATCTTTTCGTAAATTTTAAATTGAAGGTTATAGAAGCAGAAAAGTTGGGTTACGATACATTGCCATCTTTTGTTAAAGAGTTCGAAGGGTATAAAAAACAACTGGCAAGGCCTTATTTGCTGGATAATCAAAAAAATGAAGAAATCATTAAAGAAGCATATGAGCGAATGCAAACAGAAGTTCGTGCCAGTCATATTTTAGTTGAAGTGGAACAAGATGCACTTCCTGAAGATACTGCTCAGGCTTATGAAAAGGCAATGGAAATCCGACGCAGGATTCTACAGGGAGAAGCTTTCGAAGTGGTTGCAAAAGGTAGTTCCGATGATCCTTCGGTTAAAAATAATGGTGGCGACTTAGGCTATTTTACTGTTTTTCAAATGATTTACCCGTTCGAAAGTGCCGTATATCATACGAAAGTTGGTGAAATTTCTATGCCGGTTCGCACACGTTACGGATATCATATAATTCAGGTAACCGATAAACGAAAGGCACGCGGCGAAGTAAAAGTTGCTCACATTATGCTTACTGTGCCACGCGATTATTCGAAGGAAGAAGAAAAACAAAATAAGGTTTTAATCAATGAGCTATATCACAGGATAAAACAGGGCGAAGACTTTGCTGAATTAGCTAAAGAGTATTCAGAAGATCGAGGTTCGGCTCGCAAGGGAGGCGAATTACCATGGTTTAGCACAGGCCGTATGGTTAAGGAATTTGAAGATGCAGCTTTTGCTCTTTCATCCATTGGAGAGGTTTCTCAGCCGGTACGAACTGGTTTTGGCTGGCACATAATTAAGCTGTTAGACAAAAAAGAAATCCCGGATTTCAAAGATGCAAAATCAGAAATTAAACAAAAAGTTGGTAAAGACAGACGCTCTGAAGTTGCCCGAAATGCTTTAATTGAAAAACTTAAGAAGGAATACAATTTTAAAGAAAAAACAGAGAATATTCCTGCCGTTTATGATACCCTTGCCAAGGACTATGTGCTAAAGCATGAGTATATAAACCCTGTTGCCGTTTTAAAGGATACACTTTTTACTTTTTTAGATAAAGTGTATATGCAAAAGGATTTTGTGAACTTTATTAATAAGCAAAAAGCAGTTAATGAGTTAACCCCATATCAGTACAGTGAATTTTATAAGGTGTTTATTGACGATAAAATTTTGGAAGTGGAGGAGTCGATATTGGAAGATAAATATGCAGAGTACAAATACCTCCTTAAAGAATATCATGATGGAATGCTTTTGTTTGAAATAACAGATGATATGGTATGGTCGAAGGCTGTAAGCGATTCGGTTGGGTTAAAAGAATATTACAAACAAAACAGAAGAAAATACATGTGGGACGAGCGATGGAAAGGGTCCATATATGAGTGTACAGATAAAAATGTTTGTGATAAGGTAGAAAAGATTATCTCCAAAAGAAAGTTTGGAAGAAAAATCACCAACAATGATTTATTGAAGCAATTTAATGATGAAACAGAAAATTTAAAGATTACCACAGCCACTTTCAGTAAAGGAGAAAATAAATATATCGACAAGATCGTTTGGAATAAAGGTAACGCGAATACTTCATTGCTTTTAACAAAAGGAGAAATACTCAAATCAACTCCTAAATCATTTGAAGATGCCCGGGGTTCAGTTATTTCAGATTATCAGGATTACCTCGAAAAAGAATGGATAAAAAAATTACGTGAGAAGTACAATATTCAGGTTAATCAAGCGGTTTTATCATCTATAAAATAAACTATAATGAGAAATTTATTATTCATCGGACTTGTGTTTATTGTAGCATGTAAACCTGTGTTAAATGATGAGCAAAAAGTACCAATTGCTAAAGTTCACGATAAATATCTATATAAATCCGATATTGAAAATCTCTTTACAAACAATTTATCGAAAGATGATAGTGTGGTTATTGTTCGTAATTATATTAACGATTGGGTAAAAAGACAGTTATTGTTAGAAAAGGCCGAACTTAATTTATCAATAGATAATAAAGAAATTGAACGGCAAATTGAAGATTACAGATCATCTTTATTAATTTTTAAATACAAGCAAGAGCTGATTAACCAAAAGTTAGACACTATTGTTACCGATCAGGAAGTAGAGGAATACTATAATGAGTATTCAGGAAATTTTATCTTAAATCATAACATCGTAAAGGTTTTATATTTGAAAATTTCGAAAGAAGCTCCCGAAATTGAAAAAGTGAGATGGTGGTACAAATCTAACTCAGAAGAAAACAAAACCCGTTTAGAAGATTATTGTTATCAGTATGCCACAAAATTCGATAATTTTAATGATGAGTGGCTCCCGTTTAATAATTTGTTAAAAGAGTTGCCAACAAATATTGAAGATCAGGAACGTTTTTTAAGGTATCAGAAATACATTGAAACAGAAGATGATTTGTTTCATTATTTTGTAAAAATAAATGAGTATAAGTTAAAAAGTACCATACAACCTTTGGAGTACGCTAAGGAAAAAATAAAGAGTATTATTCTAAATAAACGAAAATTTACATTTATCGAAGAACTGGAAAATTCGGTTTATAATGATGCTCTAAATCATAATCAATTTGTAATCTATTAAAAAAACATAAAATGAGACTTGGATTAATAAAATTTTCAACGATAATAGCTTTTCTAATTATATCGCAACTGACTTTTTCGCAGAACGAGTTAATGGTGGATCGAATCGTTGCAACAGTAGGAGATAAAATAATTTTACAATCGGATATTGAAAATCAGGCACTTCAAATGATGGCTCAGGGTTATCGTAGCGATAAGGATTTAAAATGTCAGATGCTTGAAGAGTTGTTATTTCAGAAATTGCTGCTTATTCAGGCAGAATTAGATAGTATTGAAGTTGGATACACAAGGATTGATTCTGAATTGGAACGAAGATTAATGTATTTTATCCGACAGCTGGGTTCCGAAGAAAAACTTGTAGAGTATTACAACAAATCGCTGATTGAGATTAAAGAAGATTTTCGTCCGCTAATCGAAGAGCAGCTTAAAACCCAAATGATGCAGAGTCAGTTGGTGTCTGATATTTCAATCTCGCCAAAAGATGTGGAAAAATTTTACAAGACTTTACCGAAAGACAGTATTCCAATGGTTAATGACCAGTACGAAATTAACCAGATTTTGCGATATCCGCCGGAAAACGAGTTAGCCCGTAATGCAGCCCGTGAACGGTTGTTGGAATTACGCCAACGTATCATCGATGGAGAGCGTTTTTCTACTTTAGCTGTGCTATACTCTCAGGATCCGGGATCGGCGCGCCGTGGTGGCGAGCTTGGTTTCAGATCACGGGAAGAACTTGATCCGGAGTTTGCAAAAGCAGCTTTTCGTTTAAACGATGATGGTGGAATTTCACGAATTGTGGAGTCGGCTTATGGTTTTCACCTAATTCAGTTAATTGCCCGCGAAGGAAATCAGGTTAATGTACGGCACATTCTTATTATTCCCGAAGTAGATATTGAACAAAAAATTGCTACCAAAACAAAGTTAGATAGTATTTCGCAGCTGATTCAGAGCGATAGCATTACATTTAAACAAGCGGCTTTATATTATTCGCAGGATGAGCAATCGCGTTTAAACGACGGATTAATGGTGAATCCAATGAAAGCATCCACTCGATTTATGCTCGATGAGTTGCCACGTTACGAATACAATGTAGTTAAAGATTTAAAGCCGGGTGAAATTTCAGATCCTTTCGAATCGGTTGACGAAAATGGTAAAGTGGTTTTTAAAATTGTTAAAATTAACAATTTGGTTAAAGCACATAAGGCAAATTTAAACGAAGATTATGAGCTTCTTGAGCAAATGGCCTTAAACGATAAGCAAATGAAAAAAATCGAAAAATGGTTAGCTGAAAGAAAGGCTAAAACCTACATTCATATTGATGAATCGTTTATGAAATGCGAGTTCTTAAAAGATGGTTGGATAAAATAAAGCTAGGTTACCTTAATCTAAATGAGAAGATTAAAACTTATACTTACTCTTTTTCTAATAGTACTGAATGTTAAAATTTATGCTCAAAAGGAGCAGATTAAAATTTTAAATTCTGATCTGCTGGAATCAAATAAACGAATTGGCGAAGGGGTAAGAAAATTTTCGGGAAATGTTATATTTGAGCACAACGATGCCAAAATGTATTGCGATAGTGCTTTTTTATATTCAAAGCAAAATATTATTCATGCTTATAGCAATGTTCATATAAGCCGGGGCGATTCTTTGCACATGTATGGCGATTTTTTATTTTATAATGGAAATACAGATGTGGGAAAGGTGCGTCGGAATGTGCGGCTGGAAGATGATGAAACTACCTTATATACCGATTCGCTCGATTTTAATACTTTAAGCAATATCGCTTATTATTTTAATGGAGGCGAAATTTTAAGCGACGAGAACAAGCTGGAAAGTGAGATTGGATATTATTATGCCGACGATGACCTGTTTTTTTATAAAGACAGTGTTGTTTTAACCAGTCCGGATTATACTGTTTACACCGATACGTTAAAGTACAATACAGAACTTAAGATTGCCTATTTTTTAGGGCCAACCAATATTTACAACGAAGAAAATCATTTATATGCCGAGAATGGCTGGTACAAAACCCAGGAAAAGAAATTTCAGTTTAACGAGAATGCTGTTTATCAGAATAAAGAAAAAATCTTAAAAGGCGATAGCTTATATTATGATGAGCTAAATGGTATAGGTATTGCCATCGATCATATCGAAATGATTGATACTACTGAAAATATGATTTTGAAGGGAAATTATGCGTATTATGTAAAAGAGCCCGAAAGTTTTTTAATAACCGATAGTGCGCTCTTAATACAGGTGTCAGACAATCTGGATTCTTTATTTTTACATGCCGATACCATTCGTTCAAATTACGATTCTTCGGGCACGTATCGTATTCTAAAGGCATACCATCAGGTACAGATATTTAGAGAAGATTTGCAGGCCCGTTGCGATTCCATGGTTTATAATTTTCAGGATTCGGTAATAAGCATGTTTACAGATCCTGTAATTTGGGCAGAAGGCAGCCAGATGACGGCCGAAAAAGTAGAAATATATATTAAGAATGAGAAGATCGACTTTTTTAAGCTGGTGTCATCTGCTTTTATCGTAGCTGAAGAAGATTCCGGAAGATATAATCAGATACGCGGTAAAGAAATGTTTGGCTATATTCGCAATAATAAGCTCACAAGAGTGGATGTTTTTGGTAATGGGCAAACCATTTATTATACCAAAGATAAAGAAAAGATTGTAGGCGAAAATTATGCCGAAAGCAGCGATTTAATTATTTACATGAAAAATAACGAGGTAAACAGGATAAACTTACTAAAAGACCCTGCCGGAACCCTATATCCGGTTGGAGATTTGAAAGAAAAAGAGTTAAAAGGATTTAGCTGGCTCGATGCGATTAGGCCAAAGTCGAAGCTGGAAGTATTTTACTGGAAACAAAAAAAGGAACTTTAATAAAAGTTCCTTTTTTTTAATATTCATCTTCGTTAAAAAAGAAATCGTCTTTACTTGGGTAATCTGGCCAAATATCTTCAATACTTTCGTATATTTCACCTTCGTCTTCAATTTCCTGAAGGTTTTCAATAACTTCCATAGGCGCTCCCGAACGAATCGCATAATCAATTAGTTCTTCCTTGCTCGCTGGCCATGGCGCATCTTCCAGTTTCGATGCTAATTCTAATGTCCAATACATATATAAATATTTTTTAATTACACCCTTAAAATTTTGCAAATATAAAAATAAAATCGACATACAAAACTTTTTTTGCTTAAACTCTCGGTTTCCAAGCTATTTCGTTAGCATTTAAATCGTTAGAAAGTTTTCTGGCAAGAACAAAAAGATAGTCCGATAATCGATTCAGATATTGTATTACTTTTTCGCTGTGTTTATACTGTTCTCGTACCTTAATAGATAATCTTTCGGCTCTGCGACAGATGTTTCTTGCAATATGACAAAACGAAACGGTTTGATGTCCTCCGGGTAAAATAAATGAACTTAACGGAGGAAGTTCTTCTTCCATTCGATCAATTTCCTTTTCAAGCAACTCAATGTCCGATTCATAAATCTCAGGGATTTTCACTTTACAGTTATCGCAGTCTGTTGCAACAATCGATGCACAGCTCATTAAGCGATCCTGAATTTCTGTTAATACCGAGATAGAATGATGATCAATTTTTTGATCGCGGATTAATCCGATGTATGAAATAAGTTCATCTATTGTTCCGTAAGCTTCTATTCTGTCGTGATATTTTGGAACCCGCGTTCCTCCAATAAGTGATGTTTCTCCCTTATCACCTGTCTTTGTATAAATCTTCCAGTCTTTGCTCATTACATTGTTTTTTAGAGAGAGAACGAACCAGTCTTTATTTTGTTTAATAAAAAAACAAAAAAATTAATTAAAAACAATCGGATTTTCGTTAATCTCATCCGATTCAATCATACCGTCTTTTAGTCGGATGATGCGGTGTGCATGTCGTGCCACTTCTTCTTCGTGCGTAACCAGAATAATAGTATTGCCAAGCCCGTGTATATCCTGGAATAAACTTAAAATATCTAAAGATGTTTTGGAGTCGAGATTTCCCGTTGGCTCATCAGCTAATATAATTGATGGAGAGTTTACCATTGCTCTTGCTACTGCAACACGTTGTCGTTGTCCGCCCGAAAGTTCGTTTGGCTTATGTGTCATTCGATCGTCTAAGCCAACACTGGTGAGCACTGTTTCTGCTTTCTTCAATCGATCTTCTTTATTTACTCCTGCATAAATTAATGGAAGCGATACATTTTCCAATGCAGAATATCTTGGTAATAAATTAAAAGTCTGGAAAACAAAACCAATTTCTTTATTCCTGATTTCAGCAAGCTCATCATCGTTTAAAAGACTTGCATTGGTTCCATTTAAAATATAGTCGCCATCGGTTGGTGTGTCTAAACAACCTAAAATATTCATTAATGTTGATTTTCCCGAACCCGATGGGCCCATAATCGCCACGTATTCGTTTTTGTTTATTGATACAGATACCGACCGTAGCGCTCGAATGGTTTCTGTTCCAACCTGGTAATGCTTTACCAGGTTTTTTATTTCGATTACTTTACTCATTATTTGTTGCTATTCTTTATTTGAAGATACGAATTTAATCAATTTTATAAGCAATTGTAAGGTTTACATTCTGAAATAAATAAAAATTTACTTTATGGTTATTCTTTAGCTGTAAATACACAATAACCAACAAACGCACACCATGTTATATTATTTTAATAAAATCTTAAAACTTGATAACATAATGCTCGTATGACAGCTCTTTTTTAAAAAAGATTAATCCCATTTGGAATAAATCCACCGAAACTTTTATTTTTTCGTTTTTTTTGATTTCGTTCCAGGCTTCTTCCATTTCAACCGACCAGTGTATGTCGTCGAAAACAAAAATGGTTTCGTTATGCACTTTTTCCAGGCATAATTTAAAATACTTTAGGGTGCTTTCCTTCCGGTGATTACCGTCGAAAAAAACAAAATCGAGTTTTTCGTATGATTTTAATACCGATTCCAGCACCTGATCGAAATCTCCAATAATAAATTCAGTTGGTTGATTTAATTGTGTTGCTATTTTTTGCGCAATTTCAGCTTTGGCTTTTATTCCTTCGATACTAATTATTTTTTTGGACTGTTGTGCCATATAAGCAGTGCTAATCCCAACGGATGTTCCTAATTCCAGCACATCCTCGCTTTTAAAATAGCAAATTAAATCATACAAAAGTTTTCCGTATTTCTTATTTACCGATGATCTTTTAACTACTTTTCCAATAGCTTGCCGGCCGGAAGGTTTGTATCTCGATCCGGCTCCTATTTCATCGTAAGTAATTAGTTCTTTCGATTTTATAAGTTTATTGTGTGTAGCGAATATCTTTTCTAAATCGTTATCAACGGTTTTGTTATTGAAAACCTTTGTAATCAGGTTATACATAAAAGGCGAATGGATTCCATGCCCTTTTTTGTGTTTAGCAAATAATAAATACTTGAAATAGCTGAAAGCGTATCGAAAGCGAGAAATCATATTTTTTAAAATTCAAAAAAAGCTTAATATTGTAAGCAAAGATAAATCTTTACAAATCAATTTTTGACTAAAACTATTTATAAAAAGAATGACTAATTATTTCAGTCAGGAAATAAAGTTTTTAACCGGAGTCGGGCCTAAGCGTGCAGAGTTGCTAAACAAAGAGTTAGGTGTCTATACTTTCGAAGATTTATTATATTATTTTCCCTATAAGTACATCGACCGATCGAAGTTTTATAAAATCAACCAGTTGGATCCAAACTTGCCATATATTCAGTTAAAAGGGAAGATTGTTGGTTTTGAAATGATTGGTGGAGGAAGGAAAAAGCGTTTGGTGGGCTTTTTTACGGATGGAACCGGAACAATTGAACTGGTTTGGTTTAAAGGATTAAGTTATGTTCAAAAAAGTATTCTGTTAAACAAGGAATATATCATATTTGGTAAACCGGGTTATTTTGGCGGAAAGTTCAATATGATACATCCCGAAATAGAAGACGCATTAAAAAACCAAAATGTGATTCAAGCATCGTTGCAGGCTCATTATAATACAACTGAAAAATTAAAAAAGAGCTTTTTGCACTCGAAAGCAATATCGAAATTGCAAAATAATTTATTGCTGATTTTAAAGAATAAAATAACAGAAACCTTACCCGAATACTTGATTCAAAAATATAAGCTGATTTCGTTAGATCAGGCCTTGATTAATATTCATTTTCCACAAAATCCCGATTTGCTAAAAAAATCAATTTATCGTTTAAAATTCGAAGAACTGTTTTATATTCAGTTAAATATAATGAAAAAACGGGCTTTCCGGATTACAAAATCCAAGGGCTTTATTTTTTCAAAAGTGGGAGAGTATCTGAATCAGTTTTACGAAAAAAATCTTCCATTTGAACTTACCGGGGCACAAAAAAAGGTGTTAAAGGAAATCAGGAAAGATATTGGTTCGGGTAAGCAAATGAACCGCCTGTTGCAGGGCGATGTGGGAAGTGGAAAAACCCTGGTGGCTCTTATGAGTATGTTAATTGCACTGGATAATGGTTTTCAGGCTTGTATTATGGCACCAACAGAAATTCTGGCAAACCAACATTACGATACCATAAAAGAGTTTCTGGATGGCTTGCCCGTTACAGTTGATTTACTTACCGGTTCAACCAAAAACTCCGTTCGAAAAGAAATACACGAAAAACTGCTTAATGGAAGTTTGCAAATTTTGATTGGTACACACGCACTCATAGAAGATATTGTTCAATTTAAAAATTTGGGTTTGGTAGTTATCGACGAGCAACATCGTTTTGGCGTGGCACAGCGGGCAAAGTTATGGAAGAAAAACATTCAACCACCGCATATTTTGGTTATGACAGCAACTCCCATTCCAAGAACTCTTGCCATGACCATTTATGGTGATTTGGATGTTTCGGTGATTGATGAGCTGCCACCGGGACGAAAGCCGATTCAGACCATCCATTTATACGATTCGAAACGATTAAGAATGTTTGGTTTTTTAAAGCAGCAAATAGAGCAGGGGCGACAAATATATATAGTATATCCGCTGATTAAGGAATCAGAAAAGATGGACTACAAAGATCTGGAAGATGGTTATGAGAGTATCTCCAGGGCTTTTCCGCCACCTAAGTACGCAGTAAGTGTAGTGCACGGAAAAATGAAAGCAGAAGAAAAAGATGCGGCAATGAACCTGTTTGTAAAAGGAAAAACACATATTATGGTGGCCACAACAGTTATTGAAGTGGGAGTGAATGTTCCGAACGCTTCGGTTATGGTTATTGAAAGTGCCGAGCGTTTCGGATTATCGCAGTTGCATCAGTTACGAGGTAGAGTAGGGCGCGGAGCAGATCAGTCGTATTGTGTTTTAATGACATCCTATAAGCTATCAAACGAAGCGCGAAAACGAATCGATATTTTGACCAAATCAAATGATGGTTTTGAGATTGCCGAAGCAGACCTGAAACTGCGTGGTCCAGGGGATATTGAAGGAACTCAGCAAAGTGGTTTAGCTTTTGATTTAAAAATTGCCAACCTGGGGCAAGACTCAAAGCTTATTCAGTATGTGCGCGATATTGCAGAAGAAATACTTGATCAGGATCCGGAATTAAACCAATCTGAAAATCAGATACTGGCAAATCAATTAAAGAAAATTTCAAACAAAAAAGTTGATTTTAGTGTAATAAGTTAGTTAGTTTTTAGTTTAAATGTAAAGTTATCAGTTGAAAGAAATTATGAATAGATATATCGTAACATTTTTATTAGTAATCATAGGGTTTGCATCTTTCTCTCAGCATCCTTGCGAAATCAAAAACAATGCATTTCAACCGGGCGAGAAATTAGCTTATGTGATTACTTACAATTGGTTTTTAGTATGGACTGATGTGGGGGGAGTGGATTTTGAAGTTTCAAAGGATATTGTGTTTGGGCAGGATGTATTAAATTTGAAAGGTACCGGAGTTACTTTCTCATTCTACGACTGGTTTTTTCAGGTTCGTGATGTGTACCAATCGTGGGTTCGTCCTGAGAATTTATTGCCCGTTTTTTACCACCGAGATGTAAACGAAGATGGTTACATAATAGACATTAAATACAGGTATGATTTTGAAAATCTGGTTGCATACTCCGAAGTGGAAAAGACACGCAAACCTTATTATCAGGATACGGTTGAGATTGCACCCTGCACGTATGATGTGATCTCGGTAATATACCAGGCGAGAAATATCGATTTTTCCAAATACAAAAAGGATGAAAAAATTCCGTTTAAAATTTTACTCGATAACGAAATTCACAATGTTTACATTCGATATAAAGGTAAAGAAGTTAAAAAAGTACGTGGTGTAGGTAAATTCAATACCATTATGTTCACCGGATCGTTGGTTGCCGGCGATGTTTTTCAAGGGGGCGAAGATTTAAAAATATGGGTAACCGACGACGAAAACCGGATTCCGGTATGGATTGAAAGTCCTATTATTGTAGGTACGATAAAAGCGCGATTGGTTGGTTACGAAGGACTTAAACATCCTTTAAAGTCGATGATTAAAGAATATTAGAGTTCACATTCTTAATGCTTTTCAGGTTTAACAAATTATCGAATAGGAATTAATCCTAAAGTTTATGATCTTTGTTAGGCGAATAATATACTTACAATTTATTTGAAACATGGACAATCTAGTAAACAGATTCAAACGATACAGAACAATTAAGCACATCGAAAATAACTATCAAAAGAAATATGCTTTTGTGGGTATGGGAAATCATTCTATAAACAATCTTTACCCGGTGCTTGATTATTTGCATGCTGAAATAAAATATGTGGTTACCCGAAGCGAACAAACCGCCAAAGCAATTTCCGAGAATTATAAAAATTATACCGGAACCAACGATTTAAAAATGGTTTTAAATGATGAAGAAATTTCAGGTGTTTTTATTTCGGCTAATCCGGTTTCGCATTTTGGCATTGTAAAAGAAGCATTAATGCATCATAAAAATGTTTTTGTTGAAAAGCCGCCTTGCACCACGAAAGATGAATTAATGGAATTGATTGAATTAGAGAAAAATAGCAAAGGCACCGTTTTAGTTGGTTTTCAGAAAAGATTTGCTCCGGTTTATACTATTTTAAAGCAGAGTGTAAAAAACACAAGCCATTATTCATTAAAATATGTGGTAGGAAATTATCCCGAAGGCGATCCACTTCTGGATTTATTCATTCATCCATTGGATACGGTTTCGTATCTATTTGGAAAATCAGAAATTACATCATTACAAATAATAGGCAATAAGGGTGTCCAAACTTATTTTATGCATTTAAAACATGATAGTGGAGCGGTTGGGAACCTTGAACTTTCAACCGATTTTTACTGGTCGAAGAGTTTTGAGAGTTTATATGTGAGTGCTGATAAAAAAATCTTTCAAACTAAGAATACCGAAAAACTAACTTCAATGCCTAAGCCGAAGAGTATTCTATCCATTCCCATGGAAAAATTAAAATCAACAAGTATAGAGCAAACGGTTCTTTACGAGCAAAACAATTTTCTGCCGGTACGCGAACAAAACCAGTTGTATGCATCGGGTTATTTTAACGAGATAAAAAGTTTTTTAGATATCTGCGAAGGAAAACAGAATAAAAACGATTCATCCTTAACCGAAATAGTAAATACCTATTCTTTAATAGAATCCATACAAAAGCAGATTGTAGCTTAAAGCTTACAGTTCGTTCTGTTTATTTAATTATTTTTGCTGCTTAGTAATTAAGTAGCATTTTTTTTTAATACAGAATTCTTATTAATGTATAAAGCAACAGATTACATAAACCGTGGGTTAAAACTGGCTAACAATATGCTTTTTCCAAAGCGAAAAAAGCTATCCACAATCA